>JAKBFR010000077.1 GCA_021837545.1 Bacillota bacterium
AGTTTTTGTGGTTTAATCATATTATTAAATATTTTGTAATAAAAAAATATCCTTATAGGAATACAACTTTCATCATTGTATACCCATAAGGTTATTTAAAATATTTCTTTTTATTGTTGTTAATAACGGCTGCACGTTCCTGAAAAAGGCACCCCTTAAGGTTACATTGTGCCCCTTGTGGGTATAAGTTCAACTAAGATTCAGATGGTTATAAAACTCCACCTATCTCAAGTTTCACTTATGATTTGGATTATCAACAACATACTTTTTGAAAGACTCTGATTTCGAAGCGTACGTTGGATCCAATTTTAATAATTCATCCTTAAAGTATGCTTCATAAACCGATCTAACTACTGATGCAATATTACCTCCATGCCCTCCATCAAATACTACTGCAACTACTGCTATTTGTGGATCATTTGCCGGAGCATAACTTACATAAGTTGCATAAGGAGATCTTCCTTTTTCTCTTTGATCAGTTGCAAAGTCAGCTGTACCAGTTTTACCAGCTGTTTGTATTGGGAATCCTAAGAATGCATTTGCTGCAGTACCACCTTCTTCAGTATTAACTGCTGTCATGCCTTTTTTAACTGCCTCTTGAGTACTCTTTGATATTGAAACTGTATTTAATACTTCTGGTTTGAATTCTTGTACTATATTACCATCATTATCAGTAATCTTATCAACCAAATGAAGCTTATATCTTGTTCCACCATTAGCAAGGGTTGAAATATATGATACTAACTGCATCGGAGTAAAGTTATTCATACCTTGACCTATTGATGCATAAACAAGTTGAGCTGGTGATCTCATTGCTCCAGGCTGATCATTAATTGTAAATTGAGCTATAACTTCTGCTATAATTGTAGCTTGAGTTTCCAAATTAACCTTTTTCCCCGATTGTTCAAGTGCTGCTATTCTATTCTTATATATGTCAGAATATTGCATTATATTTTTAATATCCTTTTTAACATCTTTTGCGAAATCATCATGGCTCATATTTGATTTCTCATCAGTATTACCAATCCTATTTAAACTTTCTGCAACTTTATCCTTTATAGCTTTTTTGGAATTTTTAACTTGATCATTGTCATCATCTGAAACACGGAAATCGAAATTAATGAAAGTTGTTCCATTATAATCTCCATTTTCTAATGCATCGGCTAAGTTAAATTTAGCATATGCTATAGCGTTCTCTTTCCATGATTTAAAGTTATATGTTTGACCAAAGTTTTCTCCTATTTCTATTCCTGTTGTCGCTTTTTCTTTGCTATTAGGATCAACACCTAATCCAAATTCCCAAGCATATTTTGCAATAGAATCTAAAGCCTCGATCTTACTTTCTCCTTGATTTTGCTTTTGAATATACATTCTATATGCAGTTTCATAGAAATAATAGTTGATTGACTTTTGTATAGCTGTTGTTAAATTCGTTGGTCCATTTGCACCTTCTATATCACTTCCTGGTGCAAAGCTTTTACCAAAAGTTTCTGGATGTTCATTAAATTTACCTATATCATTTATAACTGTGTCAGGGTTTATTGCACCAGACTCTATACCCGCAACAGCTGTAAGTGGTTTAAATGTAGACCCTGGTGGAATTAATGACATAGTTGCATAATTATAAAATGGTCTAGGATACAAATCATATTGATCTGTTCTATATCCATCTTTCATTGGAAATAGATCATCAATAGTTTTGTTTAACCCCATTCTTTGTATTAATTCCTTTCCAAATGTATCAAAATCAGGATTGAAATATTGTTTGTTTTCCTCTGATGTTAATTGTCCTGGAACTGTAAATAAATTAGGATTAAAATTAGGATAACTTGCTAGTGATAAAATTCTTCCAGTTTTAACCTCAACTGCAACTACCGCTCCTCTTGTTGCGTTTAGAAATTTATATCCATCAATATCTGTTATATTCTTTTTTAAATTCTCCATTCCATCAGCTAATGATTGTTCTGCTGCATATTGAATATCATTGTCTATGGTAAGATGAACATCATTTCCAGGATAAGATTCAAGTTTAAATAATTCCTGTGTAACTCTACCTTGTGAGTTTACCTTAACTGTTGTCCCTCCCTTAACTCCCTTTAATTGTTCTTCAAAAGCAGATTCTATACCTGACATACCTATTAAGTCCGATGAAACGTCATACCCTTTAAGTTCATACCTTTCTTTTTGACTATCATTAATTGAAGATACATAACCTAAAACTGAAGATGCTAAATTATTATATGGATAATATCTTATTGGGGCTAAACTAACATCTATTCCTGATAAATCAGTAAGTTTTTGATATACTATAAAAGCTGTATCTTTTTTAATATTTCCTGCAATAGTTGCTGATCTGTCTCCTTTAAAACTTTGCATTTTTATAGAATCTTTTATAACCATGAATTTTCTGATGTCATTTAAAGAATATCCTTCTTTTATAATTTCATCTGTTAATTCTTTATCTGACATTTTGGAATATATTTTGCTCTTATCCTTTGTCTTATAATCAGGATCTACAAGTTCAATTAAATTATAATATCTAACTAAAGCATAAAATGAATCTTCTGGTGTTATCTTTAGAAGAGCTTCATCTAATTGTGAATTTTGCGTATCAGATAGCTCTTCAACATCTTTAAACATAGTATTTTTCAAAGTATCACTTATACCTCTATCTTTTTTAAATCTTAATTCCTCAGAATCTTGAGCTTCTTTACCGCTACTTGTGTATTCAAAATATATCTCATTATCACTATTTATTTTTAATGGCAATGTATCTTGAATAGTTTCTTTATTTTCATCTAATATTTTGAAGAGTTCTTTCATTGTTATATAAAATTGCTTATCTGAATCCTCTGTTTTCGTATATGTAATGGTATATGTTTGTATATTGGTTGCTAAAACATTACCTTTTTCATCATATATCTTTCCTCTTGGAGCTTTATCTGATACAAACCTTGTTGATGTAACATCTGCTCTTTCTTTATATTCTTGATAACTAAATACTTGAATATACAGTAATCTTAAAATAATAACTCCAAATATAATTCCCATAATAATGCACAAAACAGTATACCTAGAAGTTTTCTTTTCCTTTTTATTTGTTGGTTTATTTAATATCATTTAAATCTCCACCTTTGTTTCGAATATTCATCATCATAAATATTCATTACTAACTTATATACAAAGAACATTACTACTCCATTGTATATCCCCATAATAATACTTTTGGAAAATTGTATATGAATATCTAACAAATAAAATATTATAAATACTCCTATATACTTTATTATTGTAATACAGAAAATTGAAACTACAGGTATTAATCTCTTATTTTTTACTATTCCTTCTCCAACAAAACTTGCTAAAAGACATAATAATAAATTCAATAAAGAATTCACTCCAAATCCATGAAAAAAGAAAATATCTTGCAATACACCACTCACAGCGCCTATAAATACAGCCTTTCCTTTTCCATTTATTATTGAATACGCAATAACAAATGTAAATAACAGACTGGGATAAGTCCCTTTTATCGAAAAAAATGGGACTAATGAATTGTCTAATATAACTAAGCCTATAGAAACTAAAATAATAATTAATCTTTCCATTTACGAACCCCTAATTATATTTAATTTCTCTCGTATCCTTCGGAGAGACAATAAATAATTCTTCTAATTTATTAAAATCTACATATGGTTTTACAACTGCACTTTTCATTACTTTTACCTTATCTTCTTCAACTGAAATTACTTCTCCAATTCTAATTTCTTTAGGATAAAGCATCCCTACTCCAGAAGTCATTATTACATCGCCTTCTTTAACTTCGGAATCCATTGGAAGATCATATACTTTTGCTAGATTTCTATTTTGGCTATCTTTATATCCCTTTAAATATCCAGTATCTCTAGTACTTTCAACTATAACACTCACCGCTATATTTTCATTAACTAGAGATTGAATTATACTCCAGTTACTTCCTACACTCGTTACTTGACCTACCAATCCTTGAGATGCTATAACAATCATGCCTTTTTGAATATTATCGTTTTTACCTTTATTAACTATATATCCATCTAAAAAGTTTCCTCCACTATATCCTATAATATCGCATGCTATATAGTTATAATTATTTCTTTCTTCTGTAAAGTTTAATACTCCTCTTAATCTATCATTTTCGTCTTTCAAATCTGAATAAGTGCTTAATTTATTTTCAAGTTCTTGGTTTTTATCAATTAATTCTTTATTTTGTGCTTTTACTTCTGAAAAATTCAAGAAAAAGTCTAAAGTTTCTTTAATTTTATCAGTTCCCTTATACACAAGACTTTGCACAGGATTTAGAGTACTACCGGCACCATTTTCAATAATACTTCTATTATCTCTCTTAACAGTATAAACTATTAAGCCTAAAAAGCTAACTGACAGTACTATAATAGTTACTGCCAGTTTATTCCTAAGAAGCTTCATATACTAACCTCTTTGATCTCTACTAATTTTATCAAAATCTTCTAGTGCCTTCCCTGCTCCAAGTACTACACAATCAAGAGGTGCCTCTGCAATATGTACAGGCATATTTGTTTCTTTATTTATCAATACATCTAAGCCTCTTAGATAAGCTCCACCGCCAGCAAGCATTATTCCTTTTTCTATAATATCTGCTGCAAGCTCAGGTGGTGTTTTTTCTAATGTAGTTTTAATCGCCTCTATAATAGCATATACCGGTTCTTTTAATGCTTCTCTCACTTGAGTTTCTGAAATTTGAACAGTTTTTGGAAGACCTGAAATCATATCTCTTCCTTTTATGTCCATAACCATTTCTTCATCTCCAACTTTATAAGCCGAACCTATTTCCATTTTTACTTGTTCAGCAGTTCTTTCTCCCACCATTAAGTTAAATTCTTTTTTAATATAAGATATTATAGATTGATCTAATTCATCTCCTGCTTTTCTAAGAGATTTACTAGTTACTATCCCACCTAAAGAAATAATAGCTACTTCAGTAGTACCACCGCCAATATCAACTATCATGCTTCCTGTCGGTTCACTTACTGGAAGTCCTGCTCCAATTGCTGCTGCCATTGGTTCTTCCATTAAAATAACATCCCTAGCTCCTGAAAGCTTTGTTGCCTCTTCAATAGCCCTCTTTTCAACTTCAGTAATACCTGATGGATAACAAACTATTATTCTTGGGTTCTTAAATGCATTCTTTGTTGATACCTTCTCTATTAAACTTTTCATCATTGTTTGAGCTATATCAAAATCTGCTATTACGCCATCTCGAAGTGGTCTTATAGCTACTATATTTCCTGGTGTTCTACCTATCATAAGTTTTGCCTCTGATCCAACGGCTAATGTTTTTTTAGTCATTGTATTTACAGCAACAACAGATGGCTCTCTTAAAACAATCCCTTTTCCTTTTACAAATACTAATGTATTTGCAGTTCCTAAATCTATCCCCATATCTTTTCCTGATCCAAAAAATCCCATTTATTTTTTCCCCTTCCGATTCTATATTAGTCCTCTTTCTTTAAGGCTAACAAATTTATTATTTCCTATTATAATATGATCTACTAATTGAATTCCTATTATATCTCCACATTCTTTAATTCTTAATGTAATATTTATATCTTCCTTGCTAGGCGTTGGATCGCCTGATGGATGATTATGACATATAATTATAGATGCACTATTTTTATTTATTGCTTGTTTAAATATTTCTCTTGGATGCACTATAGATGTATTTAAACTACCTTTGAAAACATCTTTTGTTCCAATAATCATATTTTTTGTACTTAATAATACCACCTTCAAAACTTCTTGAGTTAGTTCATTCATTTCTCCCATTAGAAGGTCTGCCAAGTCTTTAGGTGAATTAATCTTAACATATTTTTTCATTGCTTTTAATGTTCTAAATCTCCTAAAAAGCTCAGATAATGCTAAAATTTGAGAAGCTTTTCCTTCTTTTATACCTTTTATAGATGTTATTTCATTAAAGCTTGCACTTAAAATCCCATCTAATCCTTCTAATTCTGATAAAAGCCTACTACTAAGTTGAAGTACATTTTCTCCCTGAGTTCCAGTTCTAAGTATAATTGCTAATAACTCTGAATTGCTTAAGCTATCAGCTCCATATGTCAATAATTTTTCTTTAGGTCTTTCATTTTGTGGTATATCCTTAATTTTAAGGCTACTATCCATTAATACACTACCTCCACATATATGATACCCCTAAGGGATATAGAATAAAATAACAATTCGAAGATGCAATGTATATTTTGCGTCAGACAAGGAAGTATGTTTGCCTCATAATCGGCCATTAGGTGAACATACTGACGAAGTATGACACAAAATAGACTAGCATACTGACTTATTATTTTATTTGAATATCCCTAAATTCCCTCAAATTATTGTACCTCTTTTAGCATAAATTTCAATTTGTTTAATGGAAGTCCAACAACATTATAATAACATCCTTTTATTCCCTTAACAAATATTCCACCTATGCCTTGAATTCCATAAGCCCCAGCTTTATCTAAAGGCTCACCAGTTTTTATGTATTCTAGTATTTCATGATCACTTATTTCAGAAAAAGTGACCTCAGTAGCTAAGCTTTCTTGTTTTATTAAATTTCTAGCTGTATTAATAACAACAATACCGGAATAAACTAAATGCTTTTTACCTTGAAGTGATTTTAAAATATTAAAAGCATCTTCTTCATCCTTTGGTTTTCCAAGTATCTTATCTTCTAACGTAACTATAGTATCTGCTGATATTATTATTGCATCGTCATCTAGTTTATTTTTAACATCAAGAGCCTTCCCTAAAGCTACATTTTTAACATATCTATCTATAGATCCTTCAAATAGAACTTTACTTTCATCAAAATCACTGACTATTATATCAAATTTTTCAATTAATCTATTTAAAAGTTCTTGCCTTCTCTCTGAAGCAGAAGCTAAAACGATTTTCATATATTCACATCCTAAAATAAAGAATTTAATATATATTATTGACAAATAATATATATTATAGACATGTTAATTTTTTAACTAAACTAATTTTTTAGAGTATAGAAATGGCAAGTATTCCTATAAACCATTTCTATACCCTATAGTTTATCATTTAAGATGTTCTTAAACAAGTCTGTTATACTAACTTATAGATTTTTTTATACAAATGTAACTTTATTGTAATAATTATTAATTTTTTAATATAGCCTTAGAGCCACTCACAAAAATAGCACATCAGTTTACTAATCTATTTCACGTGATTTAATTAATTTATATAAATCTTGTATATTTGTATTATTATTTTCTTTATTTATTTCATCTGGCAAGTTTTTTACATAGCTACTTAAAATATCTATTTTTTTAGATTTAGCACTACTACCATCATTTATAATTTTATCAGCCCACTCTTTGAATTCTGCTGTTTTTATACTTTTAACTGACGCTTCTTCAAGTTTCTTTGTAATTGTTAAAAATCCATCTATAACTTCTATTACTTTTTTACTTTCTATATTATCACTTGAAATGATTAAATTAACCTTTGCAACATCAATGTTGTTAGTTTTAAATTCTTCTATTTTTTTTAATCCATCTTCTTCTTTATATATTCCAGCCAAGACTCTATATTTACCATCATCTTCTACTATAAATGGCTGGCAATATTTTGATATTTGAGTTAATAATTCTTTTGCATTTTCTTCTTTAGAATAATACCCACATTGTAATGATATAATACTACTAATCTCACCTTCATTATTTCCTTCAATTGAATATCTTGAATTATCACTATTGTTATCTTGAATCTGTTTTTCATTAAAAATAAAATTACTAATATATAATCCACATATTATTGATATTCCAACAATAATTGCAATACTACATAAAAATTTTATCTTACCTGATTTTTTATATTCATATCTTGTGTATCTCATAGTATACCCCCTTTTCATATACTATATTTATTCCATAAGTTACACATATATGAATTATGTTAAATAAAAAATACATAATTAGATAGAATCCAATTATGTATTTTTTTAAGTATGATTAATTCAATTTAAGTTACACAAAGACTACTTGGTAAAATAATGTCTGTTTCAGGTGCTGCTGTAATTTTTAATACTAGCACATTAATAGATTGTAGTTTATGGGCAAAGACTTAATAGGTGTGTCTCTGAAACTTCTTTTTAAAAAAACGTTTTCATCATGCTAGATATGAGCCTTAATCTATTTTTTGAATGCTAGTACCGAAACATTTGTTAGCTTGTGGAATCAAAAATTTAGATTGTCTCAAGGTGGACTTGAGGTCATGATACACCATTTGGATATATAGCTCAAGCTTGCTATCTATATTACTTTGGTATTTAGTTTACCTTTTTCACCTATAGAAAAAATGTGGAATGATAATGTTATTATTTTAGAAAATAATATAAATTATTGTTATAGTCAGTTATTTCTTAATCAAATATTCGCCTTGCAGTTGCATATCTTGTTGAGTAGTATCCATCTGATAAGGAACTTACCATTACGGGTTTCCCGGTTCTTGGTGCATGAATAAACTCTCCGTCTCCAATATAAATACCAACGTGACTTATTGAACCTTCTGTATTAAAAAAGACTAAATCTCCCGCTCTTAACTCATTTTTCTTTACTTTAGTTCCTTCTTCTACTTGAGTATATGTAGTACGAGATATATCTACACCAAATTTATTGTATACATATTGTGTTAATCCTGAACAATCAAAAGCATTTGGTCCAGTTGCTCCATAAACATATGGCTTTCCTAAAAACTTATATGCATAATTAACAACTTGATTTCCTTTACTAATAGTACCTCTTGAAGCTTTACTTCCACTATTTGATGTTTCTTCTGTATCGGAAGGTGCTTTAATTACTTTAGTTGTTTTAAGTTGACTAGTTTTAAGTGTAATTCCTTTATTAACCGTTAGTGTAGTATCAGCATTAGTATTTTGAGTATTAAGGATACATGTTCCTGAAAAAACAAAAGCTGCAATTATAAATTTGGTAATCATATTTTTTTTATTCTTCATCTTTATTCCTCTCCATTACATGATTATATATTAATACAGAAAACATTTTCATTTTCGTCTATAGTCTCTTTTTATTTTCACACATGTTCTTAGTATATTCATAATTGGAATATAGGTCAAATTATGAACACTTATATATATTTATTTTAGAATAAACTATCTTCACTTTGCTCAATATTTCTCCGAATAATAGTCATATACTGTAAATTTATAATTTTCTGACTTTTTAATTAATATTTTACCAATTCTTATGTTCTTAATGCCTTAAACCTCCACCATACTAAACTCCATTTTTATACATTTAATAAATATATAAAAACAAACTAAACCCCAATTTTATTAACAATTGCATTGAGATTTAGTTTGTTTTTTATTTCTATAGAATAGATTTCTTAATCTCTTATTTCCTTAAGAACTTCTAATAGGTAATCAAAACATCTGCAAGCGGATGATATACTCATATGTTCATTTGGTGTATGTATATCTATTATATCTGGTCCAAAGCTAATCATATCTAAATCACCTAATCTTTCCTTAAATAATCCACATTCTAAACCTGCATGTATCGCAACAACATCAGCTTCTTTGCCATACATTTTCGAATATACTTCTTTGCATATCTCTCTTATTTTCGAATCAATTTTATATGGCCACTCTGGATATCCTGCATTAGCTGTAAATGTTCCACCTAGAATTTCAGTTAAACATTTATTTCTTTCAACTATTTCTTGTTTTAATGAAAATACAGAACTTCTCACAGCACTATGATATTCGATATTATTTTCATTAGTTATTACTACACCAAGATTGGTTGAACTTTCTGTTAATCCCTCTATTTCAGAGCTTACTGTATTTATTCCATTTGGATACAGGTATGATAATTTAATTGCTTTAGCTGTAGTTTCATCTGAAAATGCTTTTTCTACTTTATCTTCATTTTCTAGTACGAATATTCTTAATTCTGAATCCTTTTTACCAAATTCTCTTTTAAGATCTTCACATATCTTTGTTTTAATTTGAATTAATTCTTTTTCTTTTGATTCATTAATTGAAATAACTGCTTCAGCTTCTCTTGGGATTGCATTATCTTTTGATCCACCATTTAATGAAACTAAATTAAAATCAACTTCCTTTTTAATTTCCATCAGTAATCTTCCCATTAGTTTATTGGAATTTCCTTTTCCCAAATGAATATCAGCTCCTGAATGACCACCCTTTAAACCTTTAATTTGAAGAGTATATTCTTTTGTGTTTGCCTTCTTATTTATCCATTCAATAGGAAGTGTAGATTGAGTTCTAATACCACCTGCACAGCTAACCCAAAGCTTTCCTTCTTCTTCAGAATCTAGATTTAAAACAATTTTACCATTAAGATAATGTGGTTGCACCGCCATAGCCCCTGTCATTCCCGTTTCTTCATCTGTGGTTATTAATATTTCAAGTGCTGGATGCTCTATTGTATTATCTTCTAATAATGCCATTGCATAAGCTACTGCAATACCATCATCCCCTCCGAGTGTAGTTCCATCTGCATATATATAATCATCCTTAACAATTAATTTTATAGGATCTTCCATAAAATTATGTATTTTATCACCATTCTTTTCGCATACCATATCCATATGACCTTGAATTATTACTACTGGTGCTTTTTCATACCCTTTTGTTGCTGGTTTTTTAATGATTACATTTAAAGCATTATCTTGAATACATTCTAGTCCCAAACCTCTTCCAAAGTTAATCAAATAGTCACTTATTTGCCTTTCATTACCAGAACCTCTTGGTATTTTACTTATCTCATTAAAATGATAAAAAATTCTTTTCTCTGTAATATTCTCTAAATATTTCATTCTTTACTCTTCCTTTCTTGAATTATGTGATAAAATAACATTGTACATATCTTTTTTTAGTTTATCATAAAATACTCCTATTATTATGTATTTTTTATGATTTATTATTTTACACACTATAGTATAACGGATAAAATTTTAATGTGAGGTGTTTATATGCAAAAAACAAAAATGATTTTTACTATTGGTCCAGCAAGTGATAATGAAGAAACTTTAAGAAAGTTTATTGAAATCGGAATGAGTGCTGCAAGATTAAACTTTTCCCATGGTACACATGAATCACACAAAGAGAAAATTGAATTGATTCAACGTTTAAGCAAAGAAATGGATTCTGCAACAGCTATTGTCCTTGATATAAAAGGGCCTAAAATTAGAACT
>JAKBFR010000078.1 GCA_021837545.1 Bacillota bacterium
AGAATAGATATAATTTTAAGAATGTAATAATATTTGAAGCTGGTGGATTAAGTACAATATACGCAGATGATGGTGGAATTGTATTTTGTTATTAAGGTGCATTAAACAATAATTATACTGTTTATGAATAATCGAGTAGTTAATTAGGTGTAAAAGCTTTGCTAGAGAATTAAATCTATGTTAAAATAATAACATAATCTGACTTTGAGGATTAAAACCAATAAGGAAGAATTATAAAAACGAGATCGTTCTGAAGTACATTAGGGTTAGTCCCAAATGATAAGGCGGTATTATAAGATAGCTTTGAATACACTATCTCTATGCCTTTTTTGGTATAGAGATTATTTTTTTGAAAGGAAATAACTAATATGGATACAAGAATAGCATTAGTTGGAATTATAGTAGATAACACTGATTCAACAGAAAAATTAAATACTATTTTGCATGAGTATGGACAATATATTATTGGTAGAATGGGTATACCTTATAGAGAAAAGAATGTCAGTATTATAAGCGTAGTCATAGATGCTACTAATGATGTTATAAGTTCATTATCTGGAAAATTAGGTATGATTGAAGGGATAAGTGTTAAAACAGTTTATTCCAAAACGGGAAAATAACATAACCATTCAAAAAAATATAAATACAAGATGCATTCCATAAATAAATTTATCTTATGAACACCTTAACAACAAAGAAAAATTTAATTAAAGAAGGAAGAGATAAATAATGTATAATATGAAGTCAAACGTAGCAACAGAATTTATTGATGACAAGGAAATTCTAGAAAGTCTTGAATATGCTAAGGTAAATAAGAATAATAGAGAATTAATAAATGAAATTTTAGAGAAAGCAAAGGATTGTAAAGGACTTTCTCATAGGGAAGCAGTACTTTTGCTTGAATGCGATCTAGAGGATGAAAACCAAAAAATTTATAAGCTTGCTAAAGAAATTAAACAAAGATTTTATGGAAATAGAATAGTAATGTTTGCACCATTATATCTTTCTAATTATTGTGTAAATGGATGCGTTTATTGTCCATATCATTATAAGAACAAGCATATAGCAAGAAAAAAACTTACCCAAGAAGAAATAAAAAATGAAGTAGTTGCACTTCAAGATATGGGACATAAAAGACTAGTTTTAGAAACAGGGGAAGATCCAGTAAATTCTCCAGTTGAATATGTACTTGAAAGTATAAAAACAATTTATGGAATAAAACACAAAAATGGAGAAATCAGAAGAGTAAATGTGAATATTGCAGCTACAACAGTAGAAAACTATAAAAAGCTTAAGGATGCAGGAATCGGAACATATATATTATTCCAAGAAACATATAATAAGAAAATATATGAAGAACTTCATCCAACAGGACCAAAGCATGATTATGCTTATCATACAGAAGCAATGGATAGAGCTATGGATGGTGGTATAGACGATGTTGGTGTTGGTGTATTATTTGGATTAAATATGTACAAATATGATTTTGTTGGACTTCTTATGCATGCTGAACATTTAGAAGCAGCTAAGGGAGTTGGACCACATACAATGAGTGTTCCAAGAATAAGAACAGCCGATGATATAAATCCAGATGAATTTACTAATGGAATTTCAGATGATATCTTTGCTAAAATAGTTGCAGTACTTAGAATTGCAGTTCCATATACAGGAATTATCGTTTCAACTAGAGAAACTCAAAAATCAAGAGAAAAAGTACTTGAACTTGGAGTCTCTCAAATAAGTGGAGCATCATCTACAAGTGTTGGTGGATATGTTGAAAAGGAAGAGGAAGAAGATAATTCAGCCCAATTTGATGTAAGTGACAATAGAACTTTAGATGAAATAGTAAATTGGTTACTTGAACTAGGATATATACCAAGTTTTTGTACTGCATGCTATAGAGAAGGAAGAACTGGGGACAGATTTATGAGTCTCGTTAAGTCTGGACAAATTGTAAACTGTTGTCAACCTAATGCACTTATGACCTTAAAGGAGTATCTAGAAGATTATGCTTCAGAGGATACAAAAAGAAAAGGTGAAGAAGTAATTAAAAATGAAATCCCAAATATTTCAAATGAAAAAGTTAGAAAAATTACTGAAGAAAATTTAAGTAAATTAAATGAAGGAAAACGTGATTTTAGATTTTAAAGTGTAGGTATATTGAAGAATCTAGTGTATCACAAAAATCTAATAAACAAGTAGGTTTAATAAAATATTCAACTTATATATAACCCAAACTGAAACTGTATTTACACGTTGCTATCTATGAAATGTAAGCTTTCAAAATATGAAATAAAATAACAAGTCTAAATATGCAAATCAAAGTAGATTAGCATATTGGCTTGTTATTTTTTTGTACAAGATTTAACTATAATAAAATTTCGTTAGTAATACGATAAATTTAGTAGCATAAACTTTTTCTTAAAACACATAATAAAATTATTAGAAGATAATTAGGAAAATGAAACGGAGGATCAAAATGAGAATATTTAGGAAGGTACTAATAATTAATATAGTTACAGTTATGATTACAACAATAGTAGCATTAAACGGTAAAAGAAATACAAATATTAGTAACTGTTTTTCTACAAGACAGCCTGTTAAAATAGGTTTATTTTCAAAAGATCTTACTGATGATTACCTTGTATTTATACGTGAAGATTTAGAAAAGATTCAAAAACAAAATGAGGGTAAGGTCGAATTTACCTTCTATGATAGCAAGGCAGATTTGATGATACAAAATGAAAATATTGATAAAGCCCTTAAAGAAGGCATTGATCTTATATTATTGGATATAGTAGATACAAGAGCTACACAAGAAACTATTAACAGAATTAAACAATATAATATCCCCGTAATTATTTTTAATAGAGAGCCACTTACAATGGAGCCAATTAAATCTTATAGAAAAGCGTTGTATATAGGAACAGATTCAAAGCAAGCTGGAACTCTTCAAGGAGATATGCTAGTTGATGCATGGAATAGTAATAGAGCGTATATTGATAAAAATAAAGATAATATAATGCAATATGTTATGTTGCAAGGGGAGCGATATAATAAAGTGCCAATTGAAAGAACAAAATATTCTGTTTTAACAATCCAAGAAGCTGGAATAAAAACAGAAGAACTTGCTTTAAGAGTTTGTGATTGGAATACAGATAAAGCTCGAAATGTAACTGAAGCATTGCTTTTAAAATATGGCGATAAAATTGAAGTGATAATTTCTAATGATGATACAATGGCAATTGGTGCTATTCAAGCTCTGCAAACATATGGTTATAACAAAGGAGACAAAACAAAAACAATTCCAGTTGTAGGAGTTGATGGAGTACCAGAAGCTATAGAACTAATTTCAAAGGGAGTGATGTTAGGTACTGCTGTCCAAGATCCTAATGATATGGCTGAAGCCCTTTATACTGTTGGAATAAATTTAGTTTATAATAAAAATCCTCTCGATGGGACACAATATAAATTTGATGGCACAGGAGTTGCAATTCGTCTTCCTTATGAAAAATATATGGGTAAATGAATAAATAAAATTTCCAAATGGTTATTTTTTAGTATAGATGAGCTAAATTAATATACAGTTATTAATCCGATATATGCACAATTGAATAAGTAAATGAAATAAATAGAATCAATTTAAATGAAAAGAATGAAACTTTGTGAAAGTTATAGCAATAACATAAGAATGTAGTTATAATTGTAAGAAATAAGTCTAATTGCATTAGGAAATATAAAAATTGTTATAATTTAAATTAATTAGGGGGAATAATAATGAATTTACTAAAAGAAGTAAAGGTTAAATTAATTTCAGCGTTTTTACTTGTAGCAATAATAATTGCTATAGTAGGAGCTGTTGGAGGCATATCAGTAAAACAAGTAAATAAAAGTGCAGGAGAAATATACAATATCAATTTACAAAGTGTTGATAAAATTTTATCGATAAAATCAAATATGTCCAAAATTAAAGGTGAAATCTTGACTATTATGTATGTAGAAGATAAATCTAAAGGAGAAACAGCAGAAAAAAATATTAACGCTATGGTAGAAGAAGATAATAAATATATAGCTGATTATGAAAAACTGATCAACACATCAGAAGAAAGAGATGTTTGGATCGGATTTAAGAATAATGTGACAAAATATAGAGATGCTAGAGATGGAATAATAAAAGCTTCTAATTCAAATAATTTTGATGAAGCAAAAAAACAATATATGATATTTGAACCTATAGAAAAAAATATGTTAGATAGCCTTGATAAGGTTATAGAAATAAATTTAAATGCTGCACAAGTTGCAAATGACAATATTGGCTCATCTTCTGTACGTACAAATGTTATCATGATTTTACTTACTATTGTAGGTTTTGCAATTGCACTTTTACTTGGATTATTTATAGCGAGTAATGTAAATAAACCATTGAAAAAAATAAGAGAGTATGCAGAAAGATTGGCGTTATATGACTTTTCAACACCAATTGTTATTACTAGAAAAGATGAATTTGGACAAACAGGTGTTGCTTTAAATAAGGCTCAGGAAAATGTAAATACTTTAGTTAAAGAAATCATGGAAAATTCTCAAGATATAAGTGCATATAGTGAAGAACTTTCAGCAACTGCTGAGGAGTTGTCTTCTAAAGCAATAAGTATAGATGAAGCTGTGAATAATATTGCGAGTGGTATGCAAGAATCCAGCGCAGCATCAGAAGAAATAAGTGCTTCAGTTCAAGAAATAAATTCAAGCATTAATGAACTTTCAGAAAAAGCTATGCAAGGAAGTAATAATGCAAATAAATCAAAGGAAAGAGCTACTGATGTTCAAAGTAATAGTAAGAAAGCTATAGACGAAACACGAAAATTATATGCTGAAAAACAAAATAGAATGTTACAAGTTATTGAAAATGGAAAAGTAGTAGATAGTATTAAAATTATGACAGATACAATAGGAAGTATAGCAGATCAAACAAACTTACTAGCATTAAATGCGGCTATAGAAGCTGCAAGAGCAGGGGATCAGGGTAAGGGATTTGCAGTTGTTGCTGAAGAAGTAAGAACACTTGCAGAACAGTCATCAGAAGCAGTGACAGCGATTCAAGAGACTATTAGTAAAGTTCAAGAAGCATTTAATAATAGTATTGATACAGGTAATGATATGCTACAATTTATTAATACAGATGTGCATAAACAATTTAATGATTATGGTGATACAGGTAACAAGTATTACAATGATTCGAATTTTGTAAGTGTAATGTCAGAAGAAATTGCAGCGATGTCAGAAGAAATAACAGCCACTGTAGGACAAGTAAGTGAAGTAGTACAAGATATGGCTCAAACAGCACAAAAATCTAATGAACAAACAGATATGATAAAAGAGGAGATGGATGAAACTACAAAAGCTATAGAACAGGTTGCAATAACAGCACAAAATCAAGCAGAACTTGCTCAGAAACTTAATGAAATGGTACAAAAGTTTAAGATCTAGATATAGATATATATATATTCTAATTAATAATGAATGATGAAATTCTTTCATGTGCCTTAAAACTAATATCTTAATTAAAATGTATTATTTTAATAACTGTGAATTATATATTTATTGTTGAGTGAAACATATATATTAAAGCAAATAGAGTACAAGCTATTGAATTTGTACTCTATTTGTGATTTAGCTTCAATATATAAAACTAAGGTTTTCTTATTTTATGAAACTCGACTCACATGATTTCGTTGAGTAAGTGATCCACACAAAATCGTTTTATTAACGGATATTAACTAGTAGAGCTAGTTAACTAAGTTCGAATAACTAAATATAAAATTTGCATTCTCACTTATCACTTAATAAATTCGATAATAGTGTGAAGAATTTCGTATGGAGAGAAAATTGTAAAGGGTTTATAATGAATATTGTAAACGAATAACAAATAATACATTTTGTTTACGGAGATTAGATAAGTGTTAGATAAGAATATGGAGGGGTAAAAATGAAAAGGTTTAAAAATTTATTAACAATTGTTATGGCTGCAACTATGATTACTGCAACAATGGTAGGGTGTGGAGCAAGCAAAACTGCTCAACCAGATACAGCTAAAAAGGCTGAAACAAAAAGTGTTTTAATTGGTTCTGCTATCTATAAGTTTGATGATACATTCATGACAGGCGTTCGTACTGCAATGGAAGGACAAGCAAAAGAAAAAGGATCAACACTTGAATTAGTGGATTCACAAAATAAACAACCTACACAAAATGAACAAGTTGATACATTTATTACAAAAGGTGTAAACGCTTTGGCAGTAAATCCAGTTGATAGAACAGCTGCAGGTCCACTTATTGCAAAAGCAAAAGAAAAGGGTCTTCCAATTGTATTCTTAAACCGTGAACCAGAGAAAGCAGATATGGATGGTTATGATAAAGTTTGGTATGTGGGTGCACATGCAGAACAATCTGGAACACAATCAGGAGAAATTATAGCTGATTATTTCAAAGCACATCCAGAAGCAGATAAAAATAAAGATGGAGTAGTACAATATGTAATGCTTCAAGGTGAACCAGGACATCAAGATGCAACTCTTCGTACAGAATATTCTATAAAAGCTATAGAAGCTGCTGGACTTAAAACACAAAAACTTGCAGCAGATACAGCAATGTGGGATAAAGCAAAAGCAACTGATCTTATGAAAGCATTTATTACAGGTCAAGGACTTGATAAAATAGAAGCTGTTCTTTGTAACAACGATGATATGGCACTTGGCGCAGTAGAAGCTTTAAAAGCAGAAGGATATAATAAAGGCGATGCTGCTAAATATATTCCAGTAGTTGGAGTTGATGCAACAGCACCAGCATTACAAGCTATGAAAGAAGGATCACTTCTTGGAACAGTTCTAAATGATGCAGCTAACCAAGGTAAAGCTACAGTAAATATTGCTCAAGCAGCAGCTGAAGGTAAAGATATTACAGAAGCAAATATTGGTTACCCAGTAACAGATGGAAAATATGTATGGATAAATTATGTAAAAGTTACTCAAGATAATTATAAAGATTATCTTAAATAAGATTTAAATAAAAAAAATAAGCAGGGATGTGAAATTTAATAAGTTCCCATCCCTGAATTATTGTTTAACAGAAGGAGGATGTATGTATGAGTGAATATGTACTGGAGATGAATCATATAACTAAAGTATTTCCGGGTGTAAAAGCTCTAGATGATGTATCCTTAAAGGTTCGTAAGGGTAGTGTACATGCACTAATGGGCGAAAATGGTGCAGGTAAATCAACCTTGATGAAATGTCTTTTTGGAATATATCATGAAGATGGCGGAGAAATAATATTAGATGGAAATAAAATGCAAATTAATACTTCAAAGCAGGCATTAGATTTAGGTGTATCAATGATACATCAAGAATTACATCCAATTCGTTTTAGACCAGTTATGGAGAATATCTGGCTTGGAAGATTTCCAATGAAAGGAATTGCTGTAGATAAAAAAACTATGATTCGTAAAACAAAGGAATTATTTGAGCAAATTGGATTAGATATTAATCCAGAAGCATTAGCGGGAACACTTTCACCATCTAATCTTCAATTGGTTGAAATGGCAAAAGCAGTTAGCTATAATTCAAAAATTATTATTATGGATGAACCTACTTCATCATTAACAGAAACTGAAGCCGAACATTTATTTAAGATAATAAGGCAACTTCAAGACAAGGGGTGTGCAATTATATATATATCTCATAAAATGGAAGAAATATTAAGAATATCAGATGAAGTAAGTATCATGAGAGATGGTCAATATGTAGGAACATGGCCAGCTAAAGAGTTAACAACAGATTTAATTATAAATCGTATGGTAGGTCGTGATATGACTAATAGATTTCCACCAAGAACATATGAACCAAGCAAAGACGTTGTATTAAAGGTAGATAATATTTGTTCTCCACTTGCAAAATCATTTCAAAATGTTAGTTTTGATTTACATAAAGGAGAAATATTAGGAATAGGTGGTCTTGTTGGTGCACAACGTACAGAACTAGTAGAGGCTTTGTTTGGGCTTCGTGGAATAGAATCTGGAACCATAGAAAAGGATGGAAAGGTTGTTAAAATAAGATCTTCAAAAGATGCTAAACTGCAAGGCTTTGCTCTTTTGACAGAAGAGAGACGTGCTAGCGGAATATTCGGTATTCTTTCAGTATTAGATAATACAGTAATTGCAAGTCAAAAGGAATATTCTAAATTTGGTGTACTACAAGATTCAAAGCGATATAAAGCTGCTGTAAAGTCTAATGAGGAATTAAAGACTAAGACACCAAATATGGAACAGTTGATTCAAAACCTTTCAGGTGGTAACCAACAAAAAGTTTTAATTGCACGTTGGCTTCTTACAAATCCAGATATCCTCATATTGGATGAACCAACAAGAGGAATTGATGTAGGAGCTAAATATGAAATTTATTCAATTATGCATGAATTGGTTAAAAAAGGAAAGTCAATTATTATGATTTCTTCTGAAATGCCAGAATTACTTGGAATGTCAGATAGAATTATGGTTATGTGTGAAGGTAAAGTTACTGGAATTTTAAAACAGAGTGAAGCAGATCAAGTAAAGATTATGCGTTATGCGACACAATTTATGAAATAGAATAAATTTTTATTACGAATGATTATTATTAGAATAAAGAAATGAGGTATAAGTATGCAAGAAGCTAAGTTAATTTCACGTAAAGATTATGCAAAAGCATTTTTAGGTATTGGTGCTTTTCTTATTATTTTAGGAATTGTTTTTAAATTAATTTTAGACCCTAGTGTGTTTTTTGATTTATACATGTATGTAGGAGCAATTGGAATAGGAGCTATTATTTATGGAATGAAGCAGCTATTTGATAAAAGTAATCAAGATATAGGTATTTCCTTTTCCTCAAAACATGTAAAAAACTTTTTGACGAATAATGCAATTATTTTAGCAATGTTATTATTAATTGTTGTAATTATGATAATTGAGCCACGTTTTATGCAGTATCAAGTATTTCTAGATATTTTAACACAATCATCAACTAGAATGATTGTTGCACTTGGTATTTGTTTTACATTGTTAATTGCAGGTACTGATTTATCAGCTGGGCGTATGGTTGGACTTGCGGCAGTCATATCAACTTCTATGTTGCAAAATTCAGACTATGCAAATCGCTTTTTCCCTAATATGCCTGAGATTGCAATTATCATTCCTATATTGATAGCAATTGCTGCATGTATGGTGTTTGGTGTACTTAATGGTTTTTTAGTAGCTAAGTATGATATGCATCCATTTATTGCTACATTAGCATCACAAGTTATGGTATATGGTGTATGTTCTTTATACTTTGATTTGCCTCCTAATAAATCACAACCTATTGGAGGTATTCGTCCAGACTTTATAGCTCTTGGTCAAACAAAAATATTACAAATAGGAAGTTTTCCAGGAATATCAATTCTAGTTCCAATTGCACTTCTATTTGTTATCTTGGTTTGGTTCATCTTAAATAAAACTATATTTGGTAAGAATGTATATGCTATTGGAGGTAACCGTGAAGCAGCTGTAGTTTCTGGAGTTAATGTATTTGTAACTATTCTAGGAATATTCATTTTTGCATCAGTTTTATATGGTGTTGCGGGAGTGCTTGAAGCTGCTAGAACAGCTGGTGCAACAAATAACTATGGTAATGGATATGAATTCGATGCCATCGCAGCCTGCGTAGTAGGTGGTGTTTCTCTAAATGGTGGTATTGGTAAAGTTGGTGGAATTGTAGTTGGTGTATTAATATTTACTGTTATTCAATATGGATTACAATTCATAGCTGTTAGTCCTATGTGGCAACAAGTTATTAAAGGTATTATTATTGCAGTTGCAGTTGCAATTGATATGGGTAAATATAGAAGAAAATAGAATTTAATTATATAATTGAAATATAAATATTTAATTTCAGTGTAGAATATTTAGTACAAGAATTAAAGAGTACAGGTAAATCCTTAGGCTATAAGCAAGGGGTTTACCTGTATTTTTAGTTTCATTTTAAATTAACACGGCAGAGTGATTGGAGTAATTATACCTATGCTAGCAATAATTCAATACTTAATGTATAATTAATCATGTTAATAAATTTTACTTGGAAAGATTTTAAATATAGTGAGGACATAAATTTAGAGAACAAAATCTTTTGGTGTTTATTATAGATTGGAACAAGTCATCTATAGGAGGGAATTAAATGAATTTATATAGAATTATGGTTGTGGATGATGAAGAAGAAATAAGGCTTGGAATTATTAAAAAAATTAATTGGGAAGCTAATGGTTTTATTGTAGTTGGTGATGCAGAAAATGGTCAAGATGCACTTGAAAAGGCAGAAAAACTTCAGCCAGATGTTATAATGACTGATATTAGAATGCCATTTATGGATGGATTAGAATTAGGTAAAAGACTTTCAGAGTCAATGCCATCCACAAAGATCATTGTATTTTCAGGTTGTGATGATTTTGAGTATGCTCATAGAGCAATTAAGCTTAACGTAATTGAGTATGTTTTGAAACCGATTAACTCTATTGAACTTATTGAAGTATTAAAAAGATTGAAAATACAACTAGATCATGAATATGATGAGAAACGCAATTTGCAAACACTTTATAAGCATTATGTAGAGAGTTTGCCAGTAATTCGAGAGCAATTTTTAGTAGGCGCAATTGAGGGAAGAATAAGTAAAAATCAATGGTATGAACAATCTGAAAAGTTAAATATAGCTTTTAAAGCAGAGCATTTATCAGTAGCATTAATTCATGCAGATGGGACTTTAATATCGCAAGATGCAAACACCCTTTCAATACAAAAGGATTCAGCATTAATATCTATTTCAATAAAAAAAATAGTAGATGAAAATATGGGGAAGTATTGTGAATTTATTAGTTTTCCATATTCGGATATGGTTGTGGTAATAGGAAATTTTGCAAAAAAAGAAGATATACTATTATTTATAAAAGGAATAAATGAAGTTTGTAAAATTTATGAAAGAATTATTGGATTAACAATGTCAGCCGGAGTTGGATATGTTTATAATGATCCTTTAGAAATAAGGTTATCATATAGAAGTGCACAAACGGCTTTAGATTATAGATTTATACTTGGAACAGGCAAAGCAATTTATATTGATGATGTTGAACCGGATAATTCTATTCAACTTCAATTTGATG
>JAKBFR010000005.1 GCA_021837545.1 Bacillota bacterium
GGCTAGTATGGGACATGAAGAAGAAACTGAAATCCGTGCTAAAGCTTTTGAAGGCTTCCAAATAAACAAAGAATTAATTGCAATAGCCGATAAAAATGTAATGGTACTCCACTGTCTTCCAGCTCACAGAGGTGAAGAAATAACAGGCGAAATTTTAGAAGAACATGCAGATGCAATCTTTGATGAATCTGAAAATAGATTACATGCACAAAAGGCTGTACTTGTTAAATTGATGAAATAGTATGGTTATAAAATAGAAGACATAGATGTTTACAATGCATGTAAATCATCTATGTCTTCATTTTTATACCATTATGAGCGAATTGAAAAAAATGTTGATGTATTAAAAGGTGAAAGATATAAGTGGCTAAAAAGCTCTGACTAATCTTAGTACTTTTTTTCATAATAAAATATATTTTTTTTGCATATTACAACCATTTTATAACTTTACTATAGTTCTACTATAAATGTGTTTATAATAGAGTTATAGAATGGTAGGAGATATAATAATGGCAATAAGAAGATTTCCAGAAGGATTTTTATGGAGTGGTGCCACTGCCGCTAATCAAGTTGAAAGTGGCTTTAAAGAATATGGAACTATTGATTATAAAAAGTAATAACAAAAGTTTATTACTTTTAGCTAAAGGAGTAATATGGATATAAATGTTGTGATTAATCAAATGGTTCAGTTATTTATTATTTTAGGTTTAGGATACTTCTTAAATAAAATAGATCTATTTATTTACTAATGAATATGATGGTGATGTGGCATTAGCTGCCAAATCGGTATTTATTACAACATTGATTTCTGTTTTTACTATTCCATTAATTGTAGCAATATTTTTAGTAACGTAGTACAAAAAATAATTACCTGCTTGCCCTGTAACTTTTTGTTCTAAGAGAAAGTGACCTTCACCAAATGTAAAATTTGGACTCTTACTTTTCTATATAATTCATTACATTTTTTACTATCATGTTTATAGTTCCATCACCATTTCTTTGAATTTCAAATTTACTGGAATCATGGTAAGTATCTTCATTTATGTACAAGTCAATTTGCTTATCTATATTAAGCCTAACTCTTTTTAGTTTTTTATCAACCCAAGTTTTATCGACTGCTACTTCTTCATTTAAGCCTTGTTGTTTTATATAATTTGAAAAATCCTCTTTTACTTGTGGTTGTTCATTAAATAGTTCTTCTGAGAATAAATCTATATTTATAGTGTCTTCTTCTTTTAATTTAGTTTTAATAGCAGTCCTAATTTCTTCTGCTTTTCCTGCATCTTCAGTAATATTTTTTCTAGTCCAGTTTTCTGCAGCTTTTACAAAAGTTTTCGTCATATCTCTTTCATTAGTAATAATACTTGCACCTAAGAATGTATTTATAAAATAATTTGCTCCATATTCATCTTCTTTACTACTTTTTTGCTTATCTAAAATCATCAAATTATATTTTTCATCTTCCCTAATTGGCTTAAGAAATGCAGCCTTTTGTATCTTTTGTCCACTACCTGGAAGTCCAGCTACTTGTGGCACTATTCCTATCCCAATTTTTTGATCTACAAATTGGATTTCATGAGTAAAATTCTTAACATAATCCATTTTTAGTATACCTATCATCGGTCCTTGATCTGTAGATATTGATACTATTATTAGATCTCCCGCTGGAATGTTTACATTTCCCTTCATTATTATGAATAGTTGCCTAGCAAGCTCCTTAGATAAATTAATTAAATCACTATCTATTCCATTTAAATAGTCTTGTACAACTTCTTTAACTATATTTCTTTCAGGGTTAAAACGTGCATATTTAAGTTCATCATCATTTAAACATTTCTCTATATGTCTATATAAAAATTTATGTATATCCTCATCTAATTCCAAACTGTATTCATTAAGCACAGGTTCTTCCCCATTACTATCTAATATGTGTATAACTGCTTCATTTATGTTAATATCATTTATATATTCCATGTATTTTCACCATCCAATTAAATTTGTTACATTAGATATTATAAACTTTAATCAAAGTAAAAAAAAGCCTTTAAACATAGATAACCTCAATAAGTATTTTTAGTTTATTAACTAATTTACTTATTGAGGTTAATCACAATCAAAAAAATATTTAATAACTTACACTCTATTTATCCAATTTATTTATTATTTGATCAAATTGAGGTAAGTATTTTTTATGTGCTAATAATAATTCATCTAATACTTCTTTAGCAATAAATCCACTTGGAACCAATGGATTTATTGTAAAGGCGTGGACTGCTTCATCATAACTTCCTGTAATAGCTGCTGATATTGTTATTTGTTCCATTGATTTCATTAATTGGAGCATTCCTTTTGCTGCTACATGTATCTTTCCAAAACTTATTGGTTCTGGACCATGCGCTGTTATTATACTTGAAACTTCTGCAATTGAATCATATGGAAGATCTGGAACTGAACCATTATTAGGAGTACAAACCACCATTGTTGTCTTCTTATCATTATATATTGAACATATAACTTCACATGCAGCATCACTATAGTAAGCCCCTCCGCGTTTAGTTAATTGTTCAGGTTTATAGTCTAATTTAGTATCTTTATATAGTTCAAATAATTCTGATTCAGTTCTTTTTACAACTTCTGCTCTTGTTGTACCTGCTCCGAAACTTTCTAATTCCTCTTTTAACATATCATCTGTAGCATAATAGTAATTATGATATGGACATGGTAATAATCCCAAATTTTTTATTTGTTCATATATAAACTTTGACTCCTTAATGTTAGCTACTACAGCTTCATTATTTGAATCTGCATTTTCTGGATTATATAGTAATTCTATTAATTCTGTAGTTCTTTCATTTCCTTCCTTGTCCCAAACTCTGTGATAATTAAAATGATTTAGTCCTGCAAATTTAAAGAATAAATCCTCTTCCGCAATTTCTAATCCTTTACTATCTTGCTTCATTAAATTGATTGGAACATTACATAATCCAACGGTTTTATTCCATCCACCATATTTAATTGCAGCTTCTGTTATCATTCCTGCTGGATTTGTAAAGTTAATAAGCCATGCATTAGGACATAATTTCCTCATATCTTCTATTATATCTAGAATCACTGGAATTGTTCTAAATGCTTTAAGCATTCCCCCAGCTCCATTAGTTTCTTGTCCAATTAATCCATGACTTAATGGAATTCTTTCATCTTTTATTCTTGCATCTAGAAGACCTACTCTAAATTGAGTTGATACAAAATCTGCATCCTTTAATGCTTGTTTCCTATCTAATGTTAAATTAACTTTCCAATCAAGCCCTGCTGCTTTAACCATTCTTTTAGCCATAGCACCTACAATTTCTAATTTTTCCTTGCCTTCTTCAATGTCTACAAGCCATATTTCTTTAATAGGCAATTCATTACTACGTTTTATGAATCCTTCAATTAATTCTGGAGTATAGCTTGATCCTCCCCCAATAGTAACTATTTTTATTTTCTTATTTTTCATATTTAGAACCTCCATCTAAAATACTATAAATAATTTTTATCACTTGTGCTTCACAGAAAACATTCAACTACACATTGTAAATTTCTATTACGCGTTTTCCTCACCTGATACTTGTTTGCCTGCAACATATACAAAAGGAAGGTATATTAACACACTTACAATTAAACATATAAGAGCTGTAACTGCACCCATAATTGAATTAGTAGATATCAATGCACCTAAAATTGGTGGTGTTGTCCAAGCAGCCATTATTGATACTTTTGGTACAAATCCTATATAAGTTAATACATATGCTATAATTGCAGAAGCCATTGGTGCCAATATAAATGGAATAAAGTAAAGTGGGTTTAAGACAATTGGCATACCAAATATTATTGGTTCATTAATGTTGAAACATCCTGGTGCTACACCTAAATTAGCAATTGTTTTTTGTTGAGCACCTGCTTTTTTACCTAAGATATATATTGCAATTATTAAACCTATTGTCGTTCCTGATCCACCCATATTTACATATGAATCTAAGAATTGACTATTCAATATATTTTCTGCTTGCAATCCATTTTTAACTGCTTCTGTATTAGCTAAAAGCAATGGAAGTAATAATGCATTTATAACTGGTGCAAGTATATTTGAACCATGTAATCCAAAAAACCACAATACTTGTGATACTAATATTATTATCAATACTCCGCCTAAACTTCCTGCAAGACCTTGTAGTGGTTTTTGAATTGTAAAGAATAGTGCTTGATGCATATCTGTTATGCTAATAGTTATAAATAATTGCTTAATGCCTGCTGCTATTGCTAAGATTATAATTGATGGAATCAATGCAGCAAAAGATTTAGTAACAGCTGGTGGTACTCCATCAGGCATTTTTATTACCAATCTAGGATTTCCTATTAATTTAACAAACAATTCTGTGGATACTAATGCTACTATTAATGCGATGAATAACCCTTGTGCTCCTAAGAATGTAAATGGTAATGCACCATCTGCAGTTGTTGCATATAGAATCATAGATGCTGCTACACCTACTACTCCAGCTGCTAAACCGTCTTTGTCATATGATCTAGCTAAATGATACGATACAGTGAATACAATTAATATTGACATTATAGCAAATGAACCACTCCAAACATTACCACCCCAAGCTTGCCATCCAACTGGTAATATCGAATTTAATAGGTTTTGATACCATTGAAATCCTAAGTTATTAAATAATACTGCAAATGCTCCAGCCATAATTATAGGTGTAATTGTAGCAAAGCCATCACGAATTGCCATGAGATGTCTTTGTGAACCGATTTTGGCTGCAATTGGCACAAAGTGCTCTTCCATCCACTCAAAAAATTTGTTCATAATTATTTTCCCCCTCATCAACTATTATTTTAGTTGCTTGCATGAACTCCACAAGCATTGGTTTACCTAACTTTTTTAAGTCAGATATTTATATTTTCCTTCAGTATGTTAAAATATTAATAACAACAAAAATATAAAAACATATTTGAAGGTAAACAACATAATTTAAAAGAATAGGACTTTTGTTACTTTTAACTTAATTCTTGCCTTCAATCACCAAATACATTTAATATAATAACTATGCATTCTGCCCCTTATTTAGGTTAAAACCAAAGCTCATCCAAGGTTCTATATAGTCTAATAGAAATATTTCCTCATCTACTATCCTACCTACTACGTTAGTCTTACCAGTATTCCTCATGTCCTTTAATGCAACTTGAAGCTCACCTGCATATCTACTGTATAAATCTGAATCTATTAATATATCTCCTCTTTTAATGTCAGGAGTATTAACTACTGGAAAACTTTCACCTTTATATTTAACTCTACTTTGAGTAGACCTTAACATGTATTCTGAAACATCGCCTCTATTATAATGAACCTCTTCAAGAACAATTTTCTTATCTAGTTCAGTTGCACTTTTATTAAATTCAATTTTAAATGTTAATTTCTCTTTATTTAATTCACTTAATGTTTTAAGTTCTTCTTCTGATGCAAATGAATTTGCTATTATAACATCATCGATTAACCCAGTTGCTAAAAAGTGTTTAGCTTGTACATCTATTGGTAGCTGTCTATGGATTTCTAAAGTACATAGACCTTCTGAGACTGGCCAAGGTCCATATTTTGCACTAGCTGAATTTACAAATGCTGCAGTATTTAATCCAAGCTCCTTAAATTGTTTTGAACATTTCATAAAATGTTCAAATGAAAGTCCTGTGTACATATGAGGATAAAAGTTATGACAGCCATATAAATTATTAAGATTAGCTTTATATGATAAAACATTGTCAATATATTTAGTTCCACTACTCATATTCAATTCTATTTTTAACCCATATTCGTTAAAACTCATGATAGCTTCTTCTTGTCCACTAAATCCCATATCTAATCTTAGTCCATCTAACCCCATATCATTAAATACTTTCAAGTCATATATAGATGCATCTAACTTTTCGAATATTGTTGGATCTAAATCTGCAACAACCTCCATATTTTCTTCTTTTGCTGCCACTACCATGGTTTTAAATTCATCTATTATATCTTCTATGTTTCTATCAACTACTGAAATCAAACATGTAAATATTCTTTTAAATCCATACTTTCCCGCTAAATGTATATACTTAACAATTTCATTTATATCATTATGGTTTGGATAGACTGAAATTCCTAATTTTTTCACCTCTTTATACTCCTTTTTCTTCTTTAATCTTATTTATATAATATGCTCCTATTGTAGGCGAAATATCTTCATCTACAATATTTTCAATTACTATATTTTCTCTCAAGTAATCTTCAAAAGCCCTTCTAACTATTTTAGCTTTTCTAATAACACCACCAACTAATGCTATAGAGCAACTTTCAAACTTTAATTTTTTGTATAAATTTTCAACTGTCTTAGCAAGTTCTACTCCTTCATTAATTAATATTTCACTTGCTATCTCATTACCAGCTTCACCTAAGTCAGCAACTATTGATGCTAGTGAGGATATCTCATCTTTAGTAGATGAATATACAAAGTTTGTTATTTCATCTACTGAGTTGATTTCTAACTTGTCCATAATCTTCCGAGTTAATTCTGATTGTGCAATAGAATGTTCTTCTTCAAATATCATTCTTTTTATTGCATCTATTGATATACAATACCCACCACCTTCATCACCCAATAGATTTCCCCACCCCCCACATCTTGAAGTTATATTTTTGTTAATTCCAAATGCGATTGACCCTGTACCCGCTATAGTTAATATTCCATCTTTCCCCTTTAGCATAGCTTTTAAAGCTATTTCGGCATCATTCATTACTACAGCATCAATTTTTAATTGATTTTTTATCTTCGCTGATATTATTTTTGCATTTTCACCAACTTCTGACCCAGCAATTCCTAAATATACACCACTAAGTTCTGAAGTTCCAAATCTATCTATTATTTCTTTTATAGAATTTACTATATTATCTAAAGCTATTTCTTTATTATTTAATAAATTTGCAAACCCTTTTACTGATGTTATCATGGCTTTTCCATCTGAGTCATAAGCACTAGCTTCTGTTTTTGTTCCACCACCATCAACACCTATAACATACTTCATATGATCACCACCATTCTATGTTTTACAAAAGAAATAAAATTCAATCTATCTCTTATGTAATTGTTCATGTATATCTATGATTTCCACTGCAAGATATTTAAATGTCATACTTGTCATTAAGTGGTCTTGAGCATGTACCATAAGTAGTGAAACTTCTGTTTTTTCTCCGTTAGCTTCTTTTTGTAATAAAGATGTTTGAACATTATGTGCTTTCGATAGTTCTTCTTCAGCTTTCACTATTAGTTCTTTTGCTTCATCTATATTTCCCTTTTTAGCAAATTGAATTGCTTCCATTGAATAACTTCTAACTTCTCCACTGTGTACTATAAGATTCATTATTATCTCTTCCATTATGTTTTTCTCCTTTTAAACTACTTATTTTCTATAAGCTCCAACGCTCTTTCTAAAACCTTTTCACCGTTCATTGTTCCATAATGAACGGTATTTATTACTTCTACTGGTATGTTTTGATCTGCTAAGTCTTTCTTAAACTTCGATAATAAAAATCTAACTTGTGGTCCCAATAATAAAACATCTATATCATTTATACATTCTTTTACTTCTGATTCTCCTGTAGCTTGTATGCTGCATTCAACACCTTTTTTTTCTGCTGCTGCTTGCATTTTCGAAACCAATAAACTTGTAGACATTCCTGCACAGCAAACTAATAATATTTTCTTCATTTTTAAATCCTCCTCCAAACTTTTAATTTATCTTTCTTTACACCCTTATATAAAGCAATTAGCATGCCAATTTTTAAGATATTACTCAAATAAAATATATTGGCTTTATAACTATATTGTAGTGCCCTTTTAGGGTGTAAATATCAGAAAAGAGTGTGTAATTCTGCTTACACACCCTTTCTATAGTTACACAGTAACTACATTTTCCGTAACCATTCTAACTATATATCCTAACTCATAGTCTCCAATGTTTATATCATAAGTCCGCTCTAAAACCCTCAAGCTCTTTCTAATTAATATGAATTCTTTATTATGTTTATATCTATATTCCTCAAGATCTTTAAATATAATTTCATTTCCACCACGCTTTAGTTTATCTATGAGGAAACTCATATGAATTAAAATACCTACTTGTGCATCATTCTGAATTCTCACCTCTAAACTCTCTTCTATTTTAGTTATCATATCTCTAACATTTGCAACTAGCTTCGTGCAATCTAATCCAGTTATTTGGGTTTTTAATGCTTTCTTTACCTTAAAAAAATCATGTTCAATATCAAGTAAATGTTCTAAATACTTTATTCCTTGTTCTACAAAAATATCTTGAGCAGATATAAATGGTACACCTTCAATAAAAATATTTACAGTCCCCACAACCGCTAATATTTTGTATTTTTCTTTTAATGCACTAACCTTTTTTAAAAAATCTTCCTTATCTAGAATATCTAGAGGTATAACATTCACTTTTTCAATATTCATTAAACTAGAAGTTATCCTAGTTTTTATTTTTTCTGCTGCACCTTCGCCTGTAAAGCATGTAGTAATTATAATAATTTCTTTGTCATCCTTATAATCTTCTTTAGGCATTTGTATAGATGCCCTTCCTATCTCTTGACATGAATTATATATGGAATCTAAACTTCTACCATTTAAGGCTTTTCTCCCTGCTTCAATAACAGTTAACGTTGTTACCATATCAATTGTTTTAATTTTGATTCCTAGCTCATTGCTAATAATATTTCCAAAGTTAATTAACGATCCCATGTCAACTAATATTAATATGCCCTTTTCATTGTATATTTTTTTTATCTTTTCCTTAGCTTTTTCAAACATGTATTCTGTTTTCATTGTTAGTGGCATATCTAATGCTTGTATACAATCCTCCCCTATCAAAGAATTGGCTACTTCAACCATACTACTCGCTGTACTTGTTCCATGCATCATAACTAACACACTAACTTTTTCTTCTAATTGTTCACCATTATCATCATTACTTGCAGATAAAAACATAGTTATATAACCTATTTCATCTAATGGGACATCTAAATTAAATTCTTTTTCAACAATCTTAACTATTTCCATTGCTACAATAAATTCTTCTCTGTATTGAACCCTCACAACATTAAGTTTAGGATGATATATCTTTTTTTCTGATGTAATTCTTTCAATACTGCCTTGTAAATGAAGTGATAATCCGAAGTAAACTTTTTGATCAAATTCCCTGTGTAATTTTTCAGATGCCATATTTAACATTTTTTCAACAACTGTTATTACTCTTAAATCCACAACTTTCGCAATTTCATCTTTTTTAAAATTTGTAGTTATTGTACTAATATATTTTTTAAAGTATTTTTCAAAATCAATATTTAAAATATCATTAATCCTATTTTCATCCATGCCTTTGTTCTTTAATTCTTCCATCTTCTTTTCTATAATTGAGTAAAAACTCTTATTCTCAGAATTCTCTGTTTGACTAACTTCTAATTCAAAATTTTTTAATACATTATCTTCGTTTGAAAATCTTAAAATATCAGTCATGTTTTTAGATAAAAAATCTATTTCTTTTCTATATTCTTGAATTTTCATTATTCCCTTTTGAACTCTAGGTTGTAAATCACCCTGATCTACTAGAATAAAATTATTTTTATTTATTTTATAATTTAAAAATGCCTTAGCACAAGAAAGCTGAACATCACTTTTTAATTGACCTATATTACTCGGACAATCATATAATAAAAATGATATAATTGCATTTTTACTTACATATATACTCTTCGCTAACCTCAAAGATTCTGCTATTATAAAGTCATTTAAAAGGTAATACCTTTCTTCCAATTTCCTTTCTCTTAATGGTGGTAGAACTATAGTCATCGGAATCCTCCTTGTAAATGTTTTCAGCAAGAATGATTGAGGTTGTTCAGTTGTCGCAGCTATAATTTGTACCTCAGCTTTTATTTTTTTCTCAGTATCTCCGAGTTTTCTAAAGTATCCCTTATCGATGAATGTAAATAACATTTCTTGACCTTGTGGTGATAATCTATGTATCTCATCTAAGAAAAATATTCCCCCATCTGCTTTCTTTAATAATCCTTCTTTATCACTATCAGCACCTGTAAATGCACCCTTTTTCACTCCAAATATCTGTGCTACAACTAATTGCGGATTATCTGCATAATCTGCACAGTTAAATCTAACAAATGGTGCATTATTAGCTATCATATTTGACTCTTTAGCAAAGTAATACATAACTTCAGCAAATAATGATTTTCCCACACCAGTTTCACCCAATATAATAGTATGTAATCCTCTAGGTGGATATAATATTGCTGCTTTTGCTTGTTGTATTGATAGCTTAAGTGACTGCTTAGAACCTACAAGCATCTCTAAACTATCTTGATCTTTAACTACCTGTTCATCTTTTTTTTCAATTAAATCATTATCTTCTTTTGGATTTTCAATACTACTATATATAACAGGTCTTCCATCTTTTTTATTTATCCGCTTCTCCTTATATAGTTTATTTAAATATCTACTTATATTTGTCCGATCCAATCCCATATAATAACTTAATTCAGCCGCTGTTATACCTCTTTTATTATCATTTTCAACTTTAATTAAACATTTTAGAACTTCTTCTTCTCTCGTCAGTCCTTCCATAAAAGCTTCCCTCCCCCCAATGATAAATAATATTTTTAAAACCATCTACTAAATAATATTAACTTTGTATATTAGCTATTATAAACTTTAGTTACTGTAAAAAAAAGCCTTTAAATATAGATAACCTCCATAAGTAAGTATTTTTAGTTTATTACTACTTACTTATAAAGGTTATTAAAATATGATTATAAATTATGGCATTTACTTTTTCTATTTACATAATTTTTTAAATTCATCTGCTACAAATTGTACTTGTGTTCCTACAACAACTTGTAAACTTGTTTTACCAGGTCTAATTACCCCTGATACACCTGCAGATTTAATAACTTTTTCATTTACCTTTGCTTGATCTTTAATTTCTAAACGTAATCTAGTTACACAATTGTCAATAGATACTACGTTTTCTTTTCCGCCAACACCTTGTAAGATAATAGATGCTATTTGTGTGAAATCATTATTTGCAAGTTTAACATTCATTTCTTCACTTTCTTCATCATCATCTTCTCTACCTGGAGTTTTTAAATCAAATTTTATAATTACAAAACGGAATACTAGATAATAAATAACACCGAATACTAGACCAATTGGAATCAACATAAGTGGATTTTCAGCCATAGGAGCCTTAAAGCTTAAGAAATAATCTACAAAACCTGCACTAAAGTTAAATCCAGCTCTTACTGGTAATAATGTACATACAATTGCAGAAATGCCTGTTAATCCAGCATGAATTAAATATAAACCTGGAGCTAAGAACATGAATGCAAATTCTAATGGTTCTGTAACACCAGTGAAGAAAGAAGATATTGCAGCTGCTAATAATAAACCATATACTGCTTTTTTCTTTTTGTCTTTAGCTGTATGATACATAGCTAATGCACCTGCTGGTAAACCAAACATCATTACTGGGAAAAATCCTGTCATATACATACCTGTTTGTCCAAGTACTCCTTTACCTGACCAGAAGTTACCAAGATCGTTAATTCCAGCTACATCAAACCAGAATACAGAGTTAAGTGCATGATGAAGACCAAATGGTATTAATAATCTATTTAAGAATGCGTAAATACCAGAACCAATAGCACCTGTCGATATAATTGATTTACCGAAAGCTACTAATCCTCCATAAATAAGAGGCCATGCAAAGAATAAGATTAAAGATGCAACAATTGATGCGCCTGCTGTTACAATAGCAACACATCTTTTTCCACTAAAGAATCCTAAAGCATCTGGCAATTTAACCCCTTTAAATCTGTTATAACAAGCAGCACCAATTAAACCTGATAAAATACCAATAAATTGCGTTTGAGTCTTAGAAAATGCTGGTGCTACTTCTTTAACATCAATATGGCTAAACATTGCTACAGCGCCTGGAGCTAATAAAGTTGTAATCATAAGCCATGATACAAGTCCTGCAAGCCCTGCTGTACCGTCATTGTCATCTGACATTCCAACTCCTACACCAATTGCAAATAAAATTCCCATATTATCGATTAATGAACCACCTGCTTTTAATAAGAAAGCTGAAACTACGCTGTTTGCTCCCCATCCAGTAGGATCAATCCAATAACCAATACCCATTAAAATACTTGCAACGGGTAGACAAGCAACTGGAAGCATTAATGATTTGCCTAATCTTTGTAAATACTTCATCATAATATAATTCCCCCTATATTTTTTTATTTATTTAAAGGATTTTTACATCCTTGAAATACACTGTAAGTTTGTCAAAGAATTTTTTCTATTAAATTTGAGAAATAAAAAAGCTGAAAAGGATAAATTAATATTATCCTTTTCAGCTAATGCCCAAGTTTAATCGGTTACACGCTAAACATTATATTTCGCATTTGTATTATATTTTTAGTGTACTATACTTTTTTTCTATAATCAATACTTTTTTTATTTTTCAATCATAGACAATATTTTTTTATCATTGACACTAATTATTATTAATAATATAATCAATACTATAAATGTGTTACTGTTAAATCAGGCATAAGTTTACGTTCTACGGAAAACTTATGCCTTTCTTAATTACATTATAAATAACAAAATGAAAGGAAGTGACTATTCCTGAATAGTCAGGAATATAAATATGTTTAATTTTTTTAAAAAGAACTCAAAGAAAGAAATAAACTTAGTTGCACCCATAACTGGTAAAACATTGGATTTGTCTAAAGTACCTGATAAAGTATTTGCTGAGAAATTAGCTGGTGATGGAATTGCTATAGAACCTACTAGTGATATAATAGTTTCACCTGCTGATGGAGAATTATCATTAGTCTTTAAAACAAAACACGCATTTGCAATAACACTTGCCAGTGGAGTTGAATTATTAATTCATATAGGAATTGATACTGTTTCTTTAAATGGTGAAGGATTTGAGCAGCTAGTTGAAGCTGGAACTATGGTTAAAGCTGGAACACCAATTATAAAAATAAATAGAGATTTTATTTTAAGTAAAGGTTTTTCTTTAATTACTATGCTTTTAGTTACTAATATGGATTTAGTAAAAGAATTAAAAGCTACTGCTAACAAAGATGTTGCTGCAGGACAAGATGAAGTAATCAGCTTTAGTTTATAGCCTGACATCTGATTTTTATTCTGTAACGAAAAGATTCATAAAAAATCTATAATAGAATTTAATAGTATATTAAAAAAATGTTGTTATTAGTTCCTACACTAATAACAACATTTTTTTAACACTCACTACGGGAAAATAATTTTTATATTCCCTATGCTTCTATTGTAGCTATTCTCAACCTTTCTATATGCATTGCTAAATATGCTATTTCATCCTCAGCAACATTCTTTTCCAATTTATCAATTAATATTTTTGATACACCCTTGGATATCTTATAAGATAATTTATATTTGGATTTTATTTCTCTTATAAAATCATTTTTAACAGATATATCAGCTAATATTCTTTTTATTGCAAATCTCAAATGTGTCAAAAATCTAGCATAATCTAAAGATGTTTTATCAATTTGTATTTTCATTTGCTCCTCTACATATTCAATTATTGAATTTATTAGATGTGTACTCCTCATTGTATTAGATAACTTTCCACAACTTCTAGCAGAATGAATATGCAATGCTATAAATCCAATTTCCCCCACTGGAATCTTTACATTCTTTTTATTTTGTAAAGTTTTTGCGACTTTTTCTGCCAATATATATTCCATGTGATATAATGCTTTAATTTCCATAAGAAATGGATTTTCAATTTCCTCATTGTTTGAAAGCCTTTTCACTGCAAAATTCAAATGGTCTACTAATGCAATGTGTATCCTCTCATCTAAATTTTCATTTAATTCATTTTCTATGTTGGATATCATTTTTTCACATAACATTAAAAATTCTTCATCAACATTTTCAATTACTTGTTTAAAATTCCTTAAATTATCTTCATCCTCAATAACAAATACCTTTTCAACTTCAGTACCTTTTTCAATCTTGTCTCCATATTTCTTACCAAAACCAATACCTTTGCCAAAAAGTATTCTTTCTTCTCCATTTATTGTTACAGAAACTATATTATTATTATAAGACTTTACTATGATTGCTGAATCATTAATTATACTCATATTATCATCCTTTTTATTTTTAATATACAACTCACTGCTATGTTTAAAAAACACTTCCACTGCATATTACCAATTTTAACCTTATTATATAATATCAATCTTACTTTTGGCAATCATATTTGTTATCTTAAATTTTTTAATAAACAAATATGTTATTTATTTATAATATAATCATTTCACTAAAATATACAATATAAATAATAAATATTTATTCAAAATCTATACTAATTTGACTAGTACAACACATTAAATTGCTATATTATAATATTATATAAGTCTGTACATATGTTTAGACTTATATAATATGTTTATAACTAACTAAAAGGAGATTATTTTTTATGGAAGAATTAGAAACTAGAATTATTGACATTGATGTTGAAAATATAAGAAGTATTTTATTATCAAATGGTGCTGAAAAAGTTAAGATGGAAGATCAAGTTAATGATATATATGATTTTGAAGATGGAAGACTTCTCGAAAAAAAGGGATATGCTCGCATACGAACGGTAAATGACATTCTTAATGATAAAGTTGTATATTTCATGACAACAAAGAAAATGTTATCTCAGGAAATATTTAAAGTCATGGAAGAAAATGAGACAATAATAGAAGATAAACACATGGGTGAAGGAATATTTAAGTCTCTTGGCCTTATTTTAAAAGAATCTAATAAGAAATATAGAGAAAGCTATAAATTATATGACTGTCTCATTGAAATAGACATAAATGATAAGAGTTTTTGTCCATTTCCTTATTTAGAAATAGAAACTACATCTGAAGAAAAATTGGAAAAAGTAGTTAAATTACTTGGCTACACCTTAGAAGATACAACCTCCCAAACTATTTATGATATTTTGTCTCAAAGGAGGATGCTTAATAATCATCCTAAAGGAGTTTAAGACACATTCAAAAAATAACAAGTTAGTATGCTAGCATATTTGACTTGTTATTTTCTTTTATATTCCTAATATTATTTATAGTATTAAAAGTAAATCTAATATAAAATATACATAGAGATAGGTATAATTTTAAATCAAATTTGTTTAGTTTATGTATTAAACCATATTCTTCAAAATAACTGTTCAATGTGGTTATATACCTTTTTAAGAATAGTTATTTTTTAATATGCATAAATCTAAACATTTTTGCTTATAGAGGGAGGATGTTATGGAGAATTATAATGAGAATTTAAAATATTTAAAGTTACTTGCTAAGCAATATCCAACTATTGCAGAAGCATCTACTGAAATAATTAATTTAGAAGCAATTTTAAATTTACCTAAAGGAACAGAACATTTCTTAGCTGATCTTCACGGCGAATATGAACCATTTGTTCATGTTTTAAGAAATGGTTCAGGTGCCGTTAAAATAAAGATTGAAGAAGTTTTCGGCAACTCATTAATGGACTCTGAGAAGAGAAGCTTGGCCACATTGGTTTATTATCCTGAACAAAAATTAGAAATCGTTTTAAAGGAAGAAACGGATATAAATGATTGGTATAAAATCAACTTATACAGGTTAATTGAGTTATGTAGATATGCATCTTCTAAATATACAAGATCAAAAGTGAGAAAAGCACTTCCGAAAGATTTCAGCTATATTATAGAAGAATTATTACATGAAGAAGCTGCTAACAATGATAAACAGGGTTATTATGATGGAATAATAAATACTATTATAGATATTGATAGAGCAAAGGAATTTATAATAGCCATATCAAATCTAATACAGCGATTAGTTGTGGATAAGTTACACATACTAGGAGATATATATGATAGAGGGCCAAGACCTGATATAATAATTGACACTCTTATGGATTATCATTCTGTTGACATACAATGGGGTAATCACGATATATTATGGATGGGTGCTGCTTCTGGTAATACTACCTGTATAGCAAATGTCTTAAGAATAGCCGCTAGATATTCTAATGTTGATGTAATTGAAGATATATATGGTATAAATTTATTGCCACTTGCAACCTTTGCACTTAAATATTATAAAGATGACAGCTGTACTGCTTTTATTCCTAAAAATAATGATGAAACTGGACATCTAGCTTCTGAAATTGATCTTATATCTAAAATGCATAAAGCTATAACAATTATTCAATTTAAACTTGAATATGAAATAATAAAAAGAAGACCTGAATTTAAAATGGATCATAGATTACTTTTAGATAAGATAAATTATAAGGATGGAACTATAACTTTAAATAGCATAACTTATGAACTTAATGATAAAAATTTTCCTACAATAAATCCTAACAATCCATTCGAGCTTACAAGTGAAGAAAAAAAATTGATGGATAAACTTCAAATTTCATTTTTAAATAGTGATAAATTACAAAAACATGTTTTATTTTTATTTAATAAAGGTAGCATATATTTAACATATAACTCCAATTTATTATTTCATGGATGCATCCCCTTAAATAGGGACAAATCCTTTAAAACCTTAACTATTAACGGGCAAGAATATAAAGGTAGAAATCTTCTAGATAAGTTTGATTCCTTAGCTAGAGAGGGCTACTTCAATAATAGAGGCAGCGAAGAAAAATTATATGGAATGGATATAATGTGGTATTTATGGAATGGAGCTTCTTCTTCTCTTTTTGGAAAAGAAGATATGACCACATTTGAAAGGTATTTTATTAATGACAATACCACTCATAAAGAAAAGAAAAACCCTTATTATGATTTTAGAGATACAGAAGAAATGTGCAATTTTATTTTTGAAGAATTTGGTTTAAATCCATCAGAATCTAGAATAATAAATGGACATGTTCCAGTAAAAAATAAATTAGGCGAAAATCCAATTAAGGCTAATGGCAAACTTATTGTTATAGATGGAGGTTTTGCAAAAGCATATAGAAGTCAAACCGGTTTAGCTGGATATACATTAACTTACAATTCTTATGGATTACAACTTATATCTCATCAACCTTTTAAATCAATTGAGGACGCATTTAGCAAGGAAACAGATATACTATCTTCTAGAAAAATAGTAGAAAAATTAGATAGAAAAAAAGTTGGAGATACTGATGTAGGCAAAGAATTAAAGAATCAGATTAAAGATTTGAAATTATTACTTAGAGCCTATAGAAAAGGCTTGATAAATGAGGTAAGATAGATACAAGTCTCATCAAACTGTAATTTACGTATAAATTGCGAATTAGCGATATTATAGATATTTTGTATCGTTAGTACGTTTGTCATTAAAGTATTACTGGAAATTTTGTTTTCCGGTAATATTTTGTTATTAAATAATATTCATAGATTCCATAAGAAATTTGATTCTAATAATCTAGTTAATAGTAAAAAATATTTATAACTATTCATCCTATCTATTTTAAAGTATATTATTCAAAAATCATCTGATATCCCTAAGTTTCTATTTGTTCTTTTATTTTTTCAAACATCTTTTCTCCAATGCCAGTTACATTTTTTATATCTTCTTTTAATTTAAATCCTCCATTTTGTTCTCTGTATTCAATTATGCTCTTAGCTTTTGAATCACCTATACCATCTAACGTTTTTAACTGTTCTATTGTTGCAGTATTTATATTTACTATATTATTAGAAATCCCCTGACTATTACTTGTATTTAATTCTGAATTTGCATTTATGCCTTCTTTAGTTATATCATTTTTATTTGCAATATAAACTAACTCATGATTTTGTAATTTTTTTGCTCTATTTATATTGCTTAAATCTGCATTTTCAGTAAGTCCACCAGCGACTTCTATAAGTTCCTTTACTATAGCATTTTCATTCAATGTATACACATCTGGTTTTTTGACTTCACCTTTAATTTCTACCACTATATTTTTATCCTTTACTGCAATAGCTACTTCCTTATTATTTTTCACATTATTGCTTGATGTTACTGATGATATATCAGTATTTTCTGTATCGTCAACAAAAATACTTTCTGTATCATTCTTCTTTAATTCTTTAAATCCGGATTTTAGATATAAAATTCTAAATGTAAATAATACAATAGCTAATATAATTAATATTCCTATTTTTTTCTTGTCTTTTAGCAATCCTTGTATCATTATTTCTCTCTCCTCTTTATATTTGTTGGAACTTTTATAAGGCAAATTCGAAATATATATTTCATCTTTGATTGTTGTTTTCTTTCATATGCCTAACTAAAGTTTTTCTTATGTATATCATTCCCACATTTATTATAATTTAGACCATTTGGCGTATTAATATAAATTTTATATAGCGTAATTGTGATTTTTTTGGTAGAATATATTGTAAACGTAATGAAAAATATTTTAAATTTATATGTTGCAAAAGCGAAAAATATGTATTGCAACATATATAGTATGGAGAGTTTTTATGAAACGAATTTTAAAAACATTTAATATAATATTTTTATTTATATTCTGCTTTACATGTACTAGTGTGCATGCAGAAACAACGCAACCAGAAATAAATGCTCAAGGTTGCGTTTTAATAGATGCTTCTACTGGTGAAGTATTATATGGCAAAAATGATGATAAAACTTTTGAACCTGCTTCAACAACTAAAGTAATGACTGCACTTATAACTTTAGAAAACTGTAATTTAACTGATGAAGTTACAGTTCAAGAAGACTTTACAAAAATAGATGGCACTGCTATTGGACTTTTAAAAGGTGATGTATTAACTGTTCGAGATTTACTTTTAGGTCTCCTTTTAGAATCTGGAAATGATTGTGCAAATGCTTTAGCCGATCATATTTCTGGAAATACAACTGAGTTTTCTAAACTTATGAATGCGAAAGCAAAAGAACTTGGGGCCTTACATACAAACTTTAAAAATCCAAGTGGATTACCAGATCCAGAGCATACAACAACCGCGCATGATTTAACATTATTTCTAAGAGAAGCTATAAATAATAAAGATTATATTAATATTTCTACTACTCCAACTTATACAATAACATTAAAAAATAATCCTGCGAAAACCATTATATTAAACAATAAAAATTATATGATTAACAAAAATTCTAAATACTATTATCCCTTTGCTATATGTGGTAAAAATGGATATACAACTAAATCAAATCAAACTTATGTTGCTGCAGCTGAAAAAGATGGTCATGTACTTGTAGCTGCCTTTTTAAATGCACTTAATAAGGATCAAAATTTTAGTGACATGCAAACTGTTTTTAATTATGGATTTGATAATTATTCTTTAGTACATCTTTATAAAAAAGATACACAAATTTCAGAGTATAAAGTAACTAATGAACTTACAATACCAATTGTGAGTAAAAAAGATATAGATTATATTGTTCCTAAAGGAAAAGAGAATACAATATCTTCTGAGATTAAAATAGAAGATGCAGATTTAAGTAAGCAATCTTTTAATAAAGATGATAATATCTTAAAAGGAACTATTTATGTTAATGATAAACAATATATAACTGTTGATTTAGCAGCTGGAGTTTCTAGATATTATGAGCCTATGATCTCTATTAAATCTTTATCTCAAAACTCTAACCTTCCAGTTTATATTGGATCTGGTGTCGCTATATTGGCTGGATTAGCTGGCTTAAGGAGATTAATAAAGATAAAACCTAAAAAATAACTTTTTTTAGAGAAAGTTATTTTTATTAATACAAATAGGATTGATAATTACTAATAAATACTATGAAATTTGTGTTAACAATTTTCATGTGTCTATTACATAATTATCAATCCTTTTTCCTTGTTTATTATAGTCTTTTAATATATATATTGCAAAAATAATTATTCATTGTCAATTTCAAAAATCATATAATAATTCTAGTTATAATTGAGCATTGAGTATTGAACACTGATAATTGCAACATATATAATGAATCTTTAAAATAATTCAACTTGTATTACTCTATATTATTCTTAATCTTTTCTATTAAATCTAATATATCTTGTGGAAGTTCCGATTTAAGTGAAAGCATTTCCTCGGTTCTTGGAGATTTAAAATCTAGTGCATAAGCGTGAAGCGCTTGCCTCTTTATTAATTCTTCTTCCTCTTCTCCATACCCATATAATGTATCTCCATAAATAGGATGTCCTATACTATTTAAGTGAACTCTAATTTGATGAGTTCTTCCTGTCTCAAGCTTGCATTCAACTAAACTTGCATTTCCAAAACTTTCAATGACTTTATAATGAGTTACACTCCTTTGACCTCTTTCATCTATTACTCTTCTAATTCCATTTTTAATTCCATTTTCAATTTCTTCTGGCTTGTATATTGGTAAATCAATAGTTCCAGAATCTTTTTCTAAATTACCATGAACTATTGCCAAATACCTCTTTTCAACCTTATTATCACTCATTTCTTTTGATAACATTCCATGTGCAAATTGATTTTTAGCAATTATAATAAGTCCTGAAGTGTTCATATCTAATCTAGAAACTAATCTAACTATACAGTTTTGATTGCTTTCCATAAAGTAATTTATTACTCCATTAGCAAGAGTTCCACTTTGATAACTTTTAGTTGGATGAACTACCATAAAGGGGTTTTTATTAACTACTAATATATCTTCATCTTCATAAATTATACCTATATCCATCTTTTCTGGAGCTATATCTTGACTTTCATCTTTTGCTAAATCAATTTTTATAATTTCTCCAGCATTTAATATTCTATTCATTTTTACTACTTCATCATTAACAAATATTCTTTTATCAATTGAAGCACTTCGTATTAATCTTGTTGATAATCCAAGTTCGGCTTTTAGATATTCTCTTATTTTAGTGCCTTCTTCTATATTAATAACTTTTTTTTCTAAAATACTCATGTAATTAATCTACTCCTCAGTTTCAATGCACAATTTACATTTTTTATTTTTTTAAGTTCTTGATTACGTTTTGCGCTTTTTTTATATGCGAAAAAATCTTGATCGCGCTTTGTGCTTTTTTTATATGTGCACAATTTATTCCCCAAAAGTTTTAAAGTCCTTCCCTAAAATTATGATCACATCATAGTCATTATATTCTGTCCTATTTTCTTTTTTATCACTATTCTTAATATTTAAATCTTGTTTAATAATTTTTAATTTATCACTATCATTAGCAAGTATTATACTCTCATCACTAAGTTCAGCATTGCCTGTATCTATCTTTGAATATCCAGCGTTATTTAATTCTTTTGTTGCTTTAGCTGCTAATCCATTAATCTTAGTTCCATTTAATATTTTAATTCTAATATCATCTTTTGATGTATTTATTGATAAATTATTAGAAATAGAAGATGAGCTAAGTGATGATAATATACCTTTATTAGCATTTTTATCAAATATTAAAAATGATTCTCCATTTATAGTTTTTGGTGTTCCCGCTACTGTTACCATTGTCATATTTTCTTTTTTTATGTTCATAAATTTTAATCCATAACTCAAAACTTTAGTAGATGACATATTCGTTTCTATATTATCACCTAAGGCTGACATTATACTCGAAACTCTAAATAATATAAGAGGACTTGTACACTTATCAACAACTTTTGATATAAACTTTTGTTGATTTTCTATTCTATCTAAATCTCCATTAGCAAATCCACTTCCATCATTATTTTTTCTCCACCTAAAAAATTCTTCAGCTTTTTTACCATCTAAAGTTACAGTTTCTCCAGCTTTAAAATTAATATGAAGATTTTGACCTTCATCATCATAAATCATATTTCTTTCAATTTTCATTTCAATCCCTCCTATAGCATCAACAATTTCTCGGAAGGCATTATAATCAAGTTTAACTATATAATTAATTTTTATATTCAACAAATTTTCAGCTTCTAATTTTATTTTAGGATATCCGCCAATTTCATAAGCTGCATTTATCTTTGTGTTTCTATCGTTAATATTTATCATTGTATCTCTTGGAATTGATACAATATTTAATTTCTTATTTGTAGGATTATAATTTAGCACCATTATTGTATCTGTTCTTTTTATCGATACATTATCAACTTGATTTGGATCTCCTATATCCATCCCAAGTAGTAAAATATTTACTGGCTCATTTGATGTTACATCCATACTACTTGGCATTGACTTACTTCCCACCTTCATTAAGGCAGAAATTCCAGATACCATTGATACTATAAGAAATGTTATTACAAGAGCTATTGCTCCTAAAACTGCTTTTTCAAATTTTGTTGTGGTGTCATCATTTTTTCTGAAAATCTTCAAAGATGTTTTGTATTTCTTTTTATTATTAGTCCTTCTTCCCATATGCTCACCTCTTTTACTTTGAGATCAGTTAATACATTTCATTAAAACTTATTTAATCTTATTCTAATTAACCATATTTTTTAGAATTTTCCCTTAAATTTAGAATCAAACAAAAAGTAATTCCTAGCTTTTATAGTATTTTCATCAATCAATAAATTCTTAATTAGTAAAAATTCTATACTACGAGTCAATCCATAATAGACTCCCATATCTAAATCTTCAAATGTAACTTTTCTTATATTTTCAACACCCTCAAAGTTTCTAGATGGCTCTATCATATCAGCAATATAAATAATCTTCGTTAAAATAGACATATCTTCTTTTCCTGTAGTATGCCATCTTATTGAATCTAATATTTCTTCATCCTCAATCCCTAACTTATCCTTAGCTTCTATAGCTCCAATAATACTATGCCATAAATTCGCATTATCTTTTTCCACAGCTGAAAGAATAATATTATTTTCTTCTATTATTTCTTTCATTCTAGCTTTAGATAAATTTTTAGCTACATCATGTGCAAGACCTGCAATTTCAGCCTTTTCTTCTGATATTCCATTTAGCTTAGCTAGTTTTTTAGCTATATTCGCAACTCCTAAAATATGTGCATAACGTTTTTCAATTAAATTTTCTTTAAGATATAAATTTATTTCTTCTATAGATAACAAAATTATTACCTCCTACTGTAGTTCATAATGATACAATCCTTTTTCATAAATAATATCCGCAACTTTGGGTGGTACAAAAAAATCTATTCTCTTATTTTGATTTACTCTCTCTCTTATATCTGTTGAAGATATTTCAAGTTCTTTTAAATCTAAAATAATTATTTTCCCATTATATTTCTCTTCTATTATTTCCTTCTCCCGGATCAATTCTTTTTTATTAATACCTCCTCTTGCAAATACTACAAGAGTAGCTAATGAAAATATCTCTTGAACTGATTTCCATTTTTCTATACTAAATAAACAGTCTGCTCCTGTTATAAAAAATAATTCGTTTTCTTCATTTTTGACATCGCTTGCACCTTTAAAATGTTGTAATGTCTCATAAGTAAAACTAAGCCCACCCTTTTCTATTTCATAACTTGAAACCGAAAACTCATCGAAAGTCTCTGTTGCAATTTTAACCATTTCATATCTTAATTTAGAATCAGTAACTATATTTTCAGCTTTAAGGGGTTGCTTTCCTGCCGGCATAAAAATCACTTCATCTAAATCTAATTGCTCTTTAGCTTCATAAGCTATATATAAATGTGCATTATGAATAGGATCAAATGTACCTCCTATTATACCATACCGTTTCATAAGCTTCCTCCTAAAGTAAAATCATTATTTAAATATTATATCACGAAGCAATCTTAAATATTAGGCATATTTAAAATATCTTAAATTTCACAAAAAAGAAGTTGTTTTAAAATAATTTCATTTTAAAACAACTTCTTTTTTTAATAATCTTATAGTGTAGAACTTATTTATTAAGTTTTACACATATAAATTAAAAATTAAATTTAAAAATAGAGTATTTATTTTGTAGGTAATTCTATCTTAGCCTTATTCTTAGACTTTTTGTATAGAACTATCTTATTTCCAATTGCTTGAACTCCTTCACATTTAACAGCCTTGCATATCATATCTGAAGTTTCCCTAGATTCTAATCCACTATTCTCTAAAACTTTTATTTTAATTAATTCCCTAGCTTCTAATGCTTGTGAAACTTGTATTAAAAAATTTTCTTCAACACCATTTTTACCAATTTGGAATATTGGTGAAAGTTGATTAGCTAAGCCTCTTAAGTAAGCTCTTTGTTTTCCTGTTATCATTTTATTTTCCTCCTAAAATTTCTTTCAACATATATTTGTTGTATTAATTATCCCTGGGGGCTTTTTCAATTGATAGTTAACTAATTACTGATTACATTACATATTCAAATTCAAAGTTATTTAATCTTACCATGTCTCCATCTTTGATTCCCATTTCTCTAAGTTCATCTAATATACCTTTATTCTTAAGAACTTTGTGGAAATATCTTAAAGAATCTGCATCATTTACATTAACAGCACTTAATATTCTGTCTACAAATGTACCATTAACAACATAAACGTTATATCCCTCTTCAACATTCTTTTCAACTGTAATATCATAAGTAAATCTCTTTTGTTCTGGTATATACATCTCATCTGCTGAAATTTCTAATTCTTTAACTGGAATTTCATTAAGTATTCTTGCTGCTTCTTTCATTACCTCATCAACACCTTCATTTGTAGCTGCTGACATTATAAATACCTTTTTAAATCCTAATTCTTGAACTTTCTTCTTAAAATCTTCAAATATACTGTCATCATAAAGCATATCGCTCTTATTAGCTACTACAATTTGAGGTCTATCCCATAGCTTAACAGAATATTTCTTTAATTCTTCGTTGATTTTAACAAAGTCATCAAAAGGCTCTCTTCCTTCAACACCAGAAATATCTACTATGTGAATTAAAAGTCTAGTTCTTTCAATATGTTTTAAAAATTGTATTCCAAGACCAACACCGTCTGCTGCACCTTCAATAATTCCCGGAATATCTGCCATAACAAATGGTTCAATTCCAGGTACTGCAACAACTCCTAAGTTAGGCTTTATAGTAGTAAAATGATAATTTGCAATCTTTGGTTTTGCTTTTGTTGTCATAGAAAGTAATGTTGACTTTCCTACATTAGGAAATCCAAGCAATCCAACATCTGCAAGTAACTTTAGTTCTAAAAGTATATTTAACTCATCTCCTGGCATTCCTGGCTCAGCATAGTGAGGTGCTTGTTTAGTAGCAGTAGCAAACTTAACATTACCCTTTCCACCTTTTCCACCTCTTAATAATACTAATTCTTGACCTTTATGAGAAAGATCTGCAATTATTTTATTAGTCTCTGCTTCTCTTATGATTGTTCCCATAGGTACTTTTATAAAAAGATCTTCACCATCTTTTCCATAGCACTTAGCACCGCCGCCTCTTCCGCCTTCTTCTGCAACAAATCTCTTTTTATATTTAAAATCTAATAATGTAGTTATACCACTTTCAACTTGGAAAATGATACTACCACCTCTTCCTCCATCTCCTCCGTCTGGTCCGCCTAGTGGTACATACTTTTCTCTTCTAAAAGTAATAGCACCATCACCACCATCACCCGATTTAATGAAGACCTTCGCTGTATCTATAAACATATAATCACCTTTCCTTGTATATTTTTTATTATCTTACTTCATAATTAAAATTTTCTTAAGTTTCAATATAAACTATTCTTCCCTATGAAATCTTACTTTATTATATCATATTCGATTTAATGTTTAATCTCAACTAAAAAACAATTTATTTCATAGGCATTTAAAAAAAGCACTCTTAAACTAAGAGTGCTTAATTTCTAAAGTAATTATTCAGCTATTGCTTCAACGTTTATTGGGTAAACACTTGCTTTCTTCTTATCTCTACCAAGTCTTTCGAATCTAACAACTCCATCAACTTTAGCAAATAAAGTATCATCTTTACCTCTTCCAACATTTTCACCTGGGTGGATTTTAGTTCCTCTTTGTCTATAAAGAATGTTTCCCGCAAGAACAAATTCTCCATCAGCAGATTTAGCTCCTAATCTTTGTGCTGCAGAGTCTCTACCATTCTTAGAACTACCAACTCCCTTTTTATGAGCGAATAATTGAAGGTTCATAATTAGCATGTGACTACACCTCCTCTTTTATTAATGTTATATATTCTCTACGTTTCTTTTGCCCTACCAACTGATCAAATCCTAAAATTACACTTTCCAAGCTTTTTTCAAAAGTCTTTAACAAAACTTGAGCTTGGTTTAGTTCTTCTAAATTAAAATCTTGAAGATCTAATTTTAAGTATCCATCCTTGATTTCGTAAGTTGAATTAAGTTTTAAAACTTCATCCAATCCAATGATTACGCTTTGAGACAACACTGCAACAGAATTGCATATCAAATCAAATGCTTCTCCTACTAAAGCAGGATCACTTGAAAATTCTCTGTCATCACACAATGCATGACCACTCATTACAAATCCAACAATATTTTCATTATGTTGTTTGATTTTTACTTTAACCATAATTTTATTAAGCTTCGATCTTTTCGATTACTAGCTTAGTGTAAGGTTGTCTGTGTCCATTCTTTCTTCTATAGTCTTTTTTAGACTTATATTTGAAAACTATAACCTTCTTTGCCTTACCTTGTGCTGCAACCTTAGCTACAACTTTAGCTCCTTCAACTACTGGTGTACCAACTTTGATACCTTCGTCAGTTCCTACAGCTAAAACTTCGTTTAATTCAACTGTTGAGTCAACATCAACGATAAGTTTTTCAACGTATATTACGTCTCCTTCTTGAACTCTGTATTGTTTTCCTCCTGTTGCTAATACTGCGTACATTAAAACACCTCCTCATAACGGTCTCGCCACTTTTGGTACAAAGATTTAACTTTGTTTTATTTAAAACCTTACGTGCGCGGTCTACAAAAGCCATTTTATCATATTTTTTTTATCTTGTAAAGGAAAAAGTTGAAAATTAATAATGAATAATTAAGTATGAGATTCAGATGGAATATAAAACTCTATCTAAAAAGTTTCACTTTATATTCTAATAAAATATTTAAAATGCCCAAAGAGTTTCAAATATCCAATCTAATCATTCATCATTTTAAAGTTTTTCTATAGCAGTAACTTTGTAATCTTTCAAATTATCCTTCTGTCCTTGAAATATAAGTGGTTCAATTTTATATCCTTCTATTCCATCTACATAATTTAAATATATTTCTTTATCTAAACCATCTATTTCTTTCATGAAATCAAAAATATCTTCTTTAATTCTATCTTTATAAACACTATCAATTTCTATATGAAAACAGTCTATTGAATTTTCTTCTTTTATTCTTATAATTTCATTTTTTATAAGTCCTTCTATATAAGATAATTTTAAAATTATGCCTCTGCCTTTGCATAAATTACATTCTTCTTCCATATATTCGTATATGCTCTTCCCTTGTCTCTTCCTTGCAATTTGAACTAAATCCAATTCAGTAAATGGGAATACTTTTACGTTTCCTTTATCTAATTTCAAGCTTTCCTTAAGAGTAGACATGACAATAGCCCTTTGGCTCTTATCTCTCATATCAATAAAATCTATAACTATAATTCCACTTAAATTTCTAAGTCTTATTTGTTTTCCTATTTCTTTAGCAGCTTCTAAATTAGTTTCTAAAATTGTTTTGTCGAAACTTCTCTCTTTTATATTTTTACCGCTATTAACATCAACAACATACATTGCTTCTGTCTTATCTATTACTATATAACCACCACATAGCAAATTAACTTTATTATGCCGAAGTTTCAATAATTCTTTTTCTAGTCCATGAAAATCAAAAAGATTTCTATAACCTTCATATTTCTCTAATTTAAAATTTTCTTCACCTTTAATAAAGTGATCTATCTTTTCAAAGTCCATATCATTGTCCACATGAATTTTTATAACTTCTTCTCCACTAGAATTCAGTAACAGCTTAGTTAAGCTTAAATCTTCACCATAAATTTTCTTTAGCCCTAATGAATATTTCATTTTCTTATCTATATTTTCGAATTCATTATAAAGTTTATCTATTTCTTTTCTTAAGATTTCTAAACGTACATTAGCGCCTTCTGTTCTTACTGTTATACACACATCCTTTAATGGTTCAATATTCTCTAAAATTTCTTTTTTCTTTTCTTTGTCATCTATTCTTTTAGAAAATTCTATTCCTTCTCTATAACAATTTAAGACAATATATTTCCCAGGAATTGAAACATTAGAAGTCAATTTAGCACCTTTATCATTAATAGGTTCTTTTATAACTTCTACTAATATTTCTTGCCCCTTTTTTATTCCCTTTGCCTTAAGTTCATTACTATAATACATATAACCTTCTTTATCTAATCCTAAATCAACAAATATAGAATTTATAGCTGGAAGAATATTTTTAATTCTTCCCTTATAAATTTCTCCTATTATAGGCTCATTATTCTTTTCTTCTACAATACTTTCTATTAATTCATTATTAGATTTAACAGCTATTCTTAAAATTTTTTCTCTTCTCTCAATAAAAATCTCTTTCATATCAACACATCCCTATTTAATTAACAATTATCAATGCTCAATTATCAATGATTGATAATTGAGCATTGAACATTGACAATTAGCACTTTAAAATTACCAATTCAATTTAGCGTATATGTATAACTCAAAAGCTATATACACTTGTATAGTGGCACAAGTTTTTCGTTTTTATAAAAATACATTTCTTCTCTCTTTATATTAACAAAGGTATCTAAGAGTGTATTTGAAGTTTTTTCTTGAATATAGCTAACTACTAAATCTGCACTTAAATGTTCTCTACTTCCTGTACTAATCAATACATTAAGTACTAAAAATTCATCCTTAATCCAAAAGCTAAATTCTTTAATTAAAGTTTTCAAATTGACTTCTCTCTCACCTTTTTTGCTTTTCTTTATAGTATTCCAAGTTTCACTATCTACAAGATTAGTCATTTCTTCTTCTAGGTTAGAAACATCAGAATATTTAATTTTTATAGTATACCTGGCTGCATCAATTAATGCCATAGCTTGAGGCACTTTTTTTTCACCTGGAGTATAAGGAATTGCAAGTGCACTTATATATTTTATTCCACTTGGTGCAGTTGCATTTAATTTATCCACAATTTCTTGTTCATTTGTCTCAGTTGTCAATATCATATCCATATATTCACCACTTGAATATACTCCAACAGATAAAGGTTGTGCTATTGAAGTATTCATATGTGGATTAAATCCTTGTGAAAATTCTACTGGAAGTCCTGCTCTTCTAATGTTCTTTTGAATAGTTTTAAGTACATCTAAATGAGATATGAACTTAATATTTTCTTCCTTAGTAAATTTAGTTAAGTATCGCACCTTCAAAACACTCCCCATCTTTAAAGTTTACATCAATGCCACATCCTGTACATCCTTTTCTACAGTTTTGAGTCAATTCTGCTTTCTTTGCTTTTTCACTTTCCGCTTCTAAATATTTTCTATTTACTCCTATATCAATGAAATCCCATGGTAATACTTCATCATAAGTTCTTTCCCTATATGCATAAAAATCTACATCTAAGTTGCATTCCTCCATAGCTTCCATCCATAGTCTATAGTTAAAATATTGACCCCATCCATCAAATTTTGCACCTTTTTCAAATGCCTTAATTAAAACATCACATAATCTTCTATCGCCTCTTGCAAATACAGATTCCATAATTGCTGTCTTTTGCTCATGATAGTTATAAACTATGCATTTTGATTTAATTGCGCCCTTAACAGCGTTAATCTTCTCATTTACATCTTGAAGTCTTGCCATTGGAGTCCATTGGAATGGTGTAAATGGCTTAGGTATAAGTATTGATGTACTTACTGTAAGTCTTAAACCCTTATAATCACCTTTTTTCTTAGGAACAGCTTTATATTCATCAACAATTTTTTCTGCCAATTCTCCAATCCCTGCACAATCTTCGAGTTCTTCATAAGGAAGTCCAACCATAAAATACAGCTTAAGTGTTTTCCATCCTGCTTCAAAAGCATCTCTAGCTGCTTCTAAGATTTTATCTTCTGTAAGTCCTTTATTTATTATATCTCTCATTCTTTGAGATCCTGCTTCTGGAGCAAAAGTTAATCCACTCTTTCTTACCTTTTGTATATCTTTAAGTAAATCCACTGAAAAAGCATCAACCCTAATTGAAGGAAGAGCAATTCCAACTCTATTTTCTTCATGTTCCTCCATTAAATCTGTAATTAATCCCTTTATGTCAGAATAATCACATGTACTTAATGATGAAAGTGAAATTTCTTCATATCCTGTATTTTTAACTAATCCTCTTGCTAAATCGACAAGGTCTTCTTTTTTCTTTTCTCTAACTGGTCTATAAAGCATTCCAGCTTGACAGAATCTACATCCATTTGTACATCCTCTAAACACTTCTAAAACTATTCTGTCATGAACAATCTCTGTATAAGGAACTATAATATTTGTTGGAAAATCAACCTTTGTATAATTATTTATAATTCTCTTTTTAATAGTTTTTGGAACATCATCATACTTTGGTTTAAATTCTTTTATAGTATTATCTTCGTTATAAATAACATCATATAATGAAGGTACATATATACCTTGAATTTTAGATATTTCTCTTAAAAATTCTTTCTTTTTTCCTTTTCCTTTATACTTCTTATAGACATCCAATACGTCATTCATCATTTCTTCGCCTTCACCAATTTCAAAGAAATCAACTATATCATATAGTGGCTCTGGATTATATGCACAAGGACCTCCTGCCATAATTATAGGTTCATCTTCATTTCTTTCAGACGCTCTAATAGTAATCCCCGACATATTTATCATGTTTAAAATATTTGTAAAGCTCATTTCATATTGAAGGGTGAATCCTAAAATATCAAATTCCTTTAAAGAATCTTTAGTCTCCAAAGTGAATAATGGAATATTATTTTTTCTCAGTTGTACTTCCATATCAGGCCATGGTGTAAATGCTCTTTCGCAATATGTATCTTGTCTTGCATTTAAAGTATGATAAAGAATTCTACTCCCTAAGTGAGACATACCTACCTCATAAACATCAGGAAAACAAAATGCAAATCTTATGTCAACTTCACTAGGGTTCTTAACAATTTCATTTAATTCCCCACCAGTATATCTACTTGGTTTTTCAACCTTAAATAAGATATCATCTGAAATTTTATTCATTAATATATTTCCTCCTTAAAAGCACATTTTTATGTGCTAATCTTTGTCTAACTATTTTTTCTTAAAATTCTAGCAAGTTTTAAATTATTTATTTTATTTCAATCATTCACTACAACTAAATTCCCACCATATAATTACGTGAAAATCTTCCTGCACATAAATAAAAGAAGTATAAACTTATCTTGCTATACTTCTTGTTTGCTATCACTATTCTAACACAATTAATCTTTATTGTGAATATTCTTATTGCTACGATTAGTAACAATAAGACATGTTTATTCACCTAAAAATATAAAAGTTTATTTTTTATTTTCTTAGCAGTACTTCTCATTTTTAATAAGTTACCACATTCTTTGTATCTTATACTATAAAGTGATTCTTAGCCTCAGATAGAGTTTTCTTAATTGGAATACAATTTTTCCAATCCGAAGCTTAGAAGAACTTATAACCTCAAGGGTCACAATGTACTCTCAATTGGCACCGCGTCCAAGAGTGTGCATCCTTATCTCCTACTTGAAGAAGTGGTAGTGTTACAAATGCTATCTATCTGGTAAATCTTCCAATATAGTTAAATCTTTTTTCGAAGAAATCTTGCTATATCTCAAATCAAGTGCCCATAAAATAATTGATAATCCTGCATTAATACCAAATACAAAACCAAATACTCCATACTTCTCTAACTTCTTGAAAAAATCTCCTGCAAAAGACTTAAATAATATATCAATTTCTTCTGGATTAAGTAATTCGATTTGTTTATTGGTAATATTCTTTAAGTTGATTTCTTGCAATATTGGAACAATATAATCACTAATAGAATATAATCCTGTTTGAATTATTTTCTCTGCTAGATAATACTTTGTATCCTCTGTAATAAAATCTAAATTATTATCAACTGCATTTGCAATGATTCTTTCAATTGACATAATACTATTTTCATTAAATTCTTCGTTATCAAAAATTGATTTAATAATTTTTTCAATATCTTTACTTAATACATCTGCATTAATAATTTGTTTAACCTGTAATTTTGAAAATGTATTATCATAAAATTTTTCTAAGAATATATTTAAATACTTTTCAGTCTCTTCACTTGAACTAATTAAATTCAAAATAGTTTTTACACTATCTTGAATACTCCTTAAAGTAATTCCTTCAAAAATTTGTGAATTATATGAATTAAATAATGGTTTTGCTATTCTTTCATTTAAAAATTCTCCTACTATTTGTGATAACTTACCACTATTAATATTGATATTATTATAAATATCTTCTTTTACAATGGTAACTTCATTGTAAAACTTTTTATACACTAAATCTAAGCTATTCAAATTACATAATTCAAGATATTCAATAATTGGAGTTCTTATTAATGAATCTAAAATCAAATTACCAAAATTACGAATATGTTGTTTTGCAGAATCATTATTATTAAATTGCTCAAATAAATTATCAAGCAACATTGCAATATTAATTTCATCAGCTTTAATTTTTAATGTGTTAGTTTTCATAGGATAAATACTATCATTTAATGTACCTTTAGCAATACTAATAATTTTATCAGTTTCATCTTTAATCATTACTGGTAACTTTTCATTTAATATTATTGCTACAACTTTATTTGCTATATCATCTCCACCAAACGCTCCATAAGCCATTTTTTCAAAGAAATTAAGTTCATTTTTAATGGCTTCTTGTACATTTATAGCTATTTCATATTGATTATCTTGCAAATAATCAATTGATTTTTTTGTAATATAAGTAGTTAATAAATATAAATTATTATCAACAATGCTTTTAATTTTTCCATTAAACATGCACCCAATAGTATTGTCTTCATCTAGTCCACTACGTAAAAATTGTTTTGCAAAATCACTTATATAAATTTTCAAATCATTAAAAACATATGCTTCAAACTTTACTTCCATATTGTTTTTTATGTCCACTAATAATTCTTCATTGAAAATTTCTTTGCATGATTTTTGTATTTCCAGATCATAATCGCTACTATAATTATCAATAATTTTATTTGCAAAGTTTGTATTTTTAGTGTTATGAATTTTTTCTACAATAAATGTATTCATGATAGTTTCAATATATTTTTGAGTTTCGACATATACTCCCTTGGACAAAATATCATTAACTCTGTTATTTTTAGCAATTTTTTTTTCTGCAAACTTAACTAAAGCATCTTCAACATTTTTAATTTTACCTACTAAATTAGGAACTATACATAAAACATGATCTTTTTTAATAAATTCATTAAATTTACTATTTGTTATTGCTTTTGAAATTCTTTTTGATAAATGTGAATTATCATTGCAATACTTTAAAATTTTCTCATAAATATACTTTGATAAATATTGTTTTTTATCTCTAAGAATATTTATTAAAATTTGATAATTATTATTTGTAACTAACGTCATTAATAATGATTTCATATTGTTATGTTTTAATTTAAAAACTTTATCAATCTCTTCTTTATTTAATAATTCATCATCTATTAATTTAGCCATACCAATTGCAAATTCATTTTTATGTGCAGGTATATACCCTAATGCAAATTTCTTTAGAAATGGTATTTTAGCCATAACCTTATTTTCCTTATATGGGTGGAATATCATCCATAAAGCTATTACATTTGTAATATATCCAATGAAGGCCATAACTGCACATGACATTGCCATATTAGGTAGACTACTAGCGAATCCAAAATTCCCCATAGAAGTTGGATGTATTAATTCATATAATACTCCTACTATAACTCCAAGAACAGCACCAAAAATAGATAAAGGCTTAAGTTGCCCACCCATAAAATCCTGAACTATATTACAAATTTCATCTTCATCATATTTTTTTAAATTATTGCTTGCAAATTTCTTAATATTTCCATTTAATAAATTGGGTAATTTATCTATTAACATTGGATATCCTTCATTTATAAGAAGATTAGATAATGTATTTTTATCAAAATATCTATTAATAAGTTCTTTCAACTCATAGTTCTTATATTTATCCACAGTTTCTTTGTACACTACCATAGACTTATCCACAATATAGTCTGAAATATGCACATTAGAATTACCCAATGCATCTGATAAATTTATATTCTTAACCTGCAAAGATAAAAATTCCTCTATCTTTGTTTTATATGTAGGCGCATTCTTAATAAATGATTTATTAATTAATTTTGCAAAATCATTAGAATAATTAGAAATTTGACTATGTGTAAATAATTGAGATAATTTTTTATTAAAAACTTCATCACTTCTTAAATTTATAAAATCTGTAATCAACGTAGTAAACTTTTCATTTAGTTTATCTTTGTTTTTCAAAACATTTTTATATATTACTAGTTTAAGCTTTTCATGAAACAATTTTACTAAATCAAATTTTAAAACAGTATGTATCTTTTTTGAAAATTGAGATTTTATTACAGCACCTAAAAGTTTCTCCCAATGTAGGCCCAATTCTTTAATAATAAGTTCTGATAATTTGTCAGAATTAAATAAATTTTGTTTTTCAATTAACTCTATTATGTCCTTTATTTTCTTTGACTTTAAATAATCAATGATAGAATTAGCCATTTTCTTATATGACTCCCCATCGAAGCTATCATTAAGATAATTAATTATCTTATTAACAATATTTTTTTCAGATGAAATATCTCCCATAAGTGCACTTCTAACTTTTGAAATTATAAGCTTTTTAATATTACCATCCACATCTTGAATAGCTTCATCAATAGCCGCTTCAATCATTTCATCAAACGATTCTTTATTACCTGAAATCCACTCTGAAATATATGGCATAACACTTGGTATAACTGTTTCTATAAAATTAGTAAGTGATTTTTCCATTTCAGGTGGAAGAATTTCATAAAGTGTAAAGTCAATATCTTTTCCAATCAAGAAAATTTGATCCATAAGATTTTTTATTAATTCTTTACCCTTTTCTGAATTAATAAACTCATTAACTTTACCAAATAATTTTAAAGTAAACTCTTCTTCCTCAGAAGTAGTAACAAACTGATTAATTTCATAATCTCCAATTAATCCTTGTAATTTAATAAGAGTTATATCTATATTTATTGCCGAAAAAATCTTATCAAAAAATAACTTACATCCATCTTCATCTTCTAAAATATCGTCTTTAATTATTTCTATAACACGCTTTGTAATATTTTTCATAAACTTTATTTGCACTTCTTCTGAAAAAATATCTGAAAGAGTTATATTTGAATTTTCATTATAAAAACCCGAAATAAATTTATTTAATGTATCACTATTTTCAAGCTCTTGAACTAACAAGTCATAACCTAAGTTTACCATTTTAGAAATTTGATTTTCAGTTAGTACATCTTCTAATTTTACATTAATAAAAATATCATCTAATAATTCTGGCAAAGTTGTATTCAAATTGCTCCTTGCAAATTTTTCATTCTTAACAATACTATTAGAAAAATCTGTAACTTCACATAATTTAGTATCTCCTAAAATTGAACTTAATCCCGCGTTGGAAAAAGTTTCAGAAATTTGTTCAATATAACTATTTAAATCCTTCTTAGAAATTTCAGCCTTCAAAGTTTCAGCATTTATTATATCTCTTTCAACTAGGTCGCTAATTTCTTCTATAAATTTTTCTTTCTTCTTTATAATTACTCCACCTAATTTTAAAGGAGTATATTCCTTAAAAAGCATATTTACAGCATATTTATTAGTAATATATCCAGCTACCCCACCAGAGATCCCTTGGAAAACTAATAAAAAAAATGATTTCCACATAAATCTTTATCTCCTCATATTTAATCTTCACCTTTTTTAGTGTAACTTAATAACACTTTTATCATAAGACATCTAAAAAATAAATCCCCAGTATGATTGTATATTGCAATTATTATTTTACATCCCTAAAATAGTGTACTTTTACTCACATTATACTTATTTATCAGTTACATTTCTACATCTATCTTCTATCTTCTATTGATAGCATTACCTATATTGCAAATCTTATATAAACAAATATTATATTTAATATAACTTTGAAGTCAGCCCTTCATTATCATTATACATAAGAGTCTAAAAGTAAGGATCTGAATTTTAATATCTTATTTCTTAACTTTCTACGTGGCATTTTACATTTCATTCTTGAGTTTTCTCTTCATCGTTATATTCTAGGTAGTATATATTGATTCTCTTCCAAATGCAAGTTCCATTTGCTTAATATTCAAAATATTATACTTTCTTTAGACACATTTTAAAAAAATAATAGAAGAGCTAGTTATCTAATTAAAGAATCACTATCCCTTCTATTGTTACTTATTTTTAAATACTTATTCAATTCAAATTTATTTGTGGTTATAGAGAATTTAAAGATAAGTTTAATGTGTGTTATTCTTAATTAAATTGTATATAAGTACTGCTGCTTCTGCATTACTTATATTATGAGTTCCATTGAAATTTCCATTTTTATCCCCCTTAATGATGCCAAATCCATAGCACATTGCTGCATATCCCTTATATTGTTCTTCCATATTATCTTTAAAAGGAGTAGCGAATATTTCAGGATGCATTGCTACTTTATCATAGCCTAAATATCTTATAATAAATTTTGCTGCATCTTGATAAGAAACAAATGAGCTTGGAGCTTTTTCTTCTTTTTTAATTATTCCATTTTGTAAAAGCATGTCATAAAACTCATCATTATCACTATTTCCATAAGATGAATATATATATTTAAAGAAATTAATTTGAGTAATATTCATATTGGGATTAAATTTGTCTCCTTCAATATAATATCCATTTTCTAAAAGTTCTTTTACTGTTTTTTCACACCAATGTCCACTTATGTCTGTGTATTCCGGTAATTTATTATCTTTATATACTTGTCCTGTATAGTCTAGTCTAACTCCACTTATTGGATCAATAATATAACTATCATTTAAATCTTCAAAATTATATACCAATTGAACTTTATTTTTATCTACCATAGCATATTGTAATATAAAGTTTTTATATTCTTTTATTTTATTAAATGCAGTTTGCTTATTCATGACTCCACTAACATCAGGAAAGGTCGCATTATCATACCAATTATTATCATATCCAATAACCTTTCCATTAGTGTTGTCAACTTCTACACGTAAAGAATTGCTATCAAATTTTATTCCATTTACTTGACGTACGAAATTAAAATAAGAAACATCTCCTCCCACTACAACACCAATTTTAACCATTGGCATTGGCTTTTCAATATCTTCATTATTTTCATATTTTGTTTGTGAAAACTTACTCGGTGTAATTTTTTTTAAGAAATTTTCTGCTATATTTTGTGCTTGAAGCTTGGACACATTTTTATTTTCATTACCACCATTATTATAAAAATGTACAGATATCAACTCACCAGATTGTGCATCAACTTGACCATATCCACCTTCAAATTCAATTTGCCATACATACTTTTCATTAAAATCATCTCTATTTAAAGATGCATCACTAACTTTCATTTCTGAAGTAATTACATCCGATGATTCTCTAATAATACCTTCAGCTTTTTCTTTAGTGATCAATCCTGTAATATTATTAACAGCATCTGTTTCTTCTTTAGTTAATTCTTTTGGACTGTTGGCTACCATAGATTTATCACCCTTGCCGTCTACATAGCTATTATAAAATATTTTATCTTGATTAGAAACAGTAATTGCTTCTCCTGTTTTTCCATCTATAGCTTTATATTTGTTATCATTTGTTGCATATCCTGCAAATACATTCATTTTCTTTTGCTTATAATCATAATAAGAATAATACTGTAATTCAACTCCAACTTTATCAATATAATTTTTTTCTGCTACAGAAGGTTCAATTATTCCTTCTAAAGTTTGATATTCAAACTTATCAGTATCTGTGTTTAATTCATTGAAAGACGTTACCTCTCCAGTATATTTATTTACACTAATATTAACAGTATAAAAGTTAACTGGAATATTATTTATAAATTTTTCATAAGTAAAATCGTATGTCCCACTTTGAAAAGCATTTTGATTTTTGTCTATTATTTTCATTTCTCCAACATCTGTTATAATAACTTTTTTTAAAAATTTTTCTGCTGAATTTTGTGCTTCTTTCTTTGTAACCTGTGCTAATCCTGTATTGTTTTCATCTCCGTTATATTCATTATATTGATATAAATTTCCATTTGTATCAATATAAGCGGATACAAATCCATTGTTTCCTTCTTTTTCTGCCCAGTTAAGGCTCCAAACTGTAACCTTGCCTCCATTTTTTTCAATTTCACTTGAATAATGTGTAAACTCACTATAACTGCCTGGAATTATCAATATTTTTTTAGCTGCTACAATAGCTTGCTCTAGTCCTTTACTATCTTCTTCCGCGCCAAATGCTGGAACACACATAGTTGATACTAATAAACAGAACATTACTATTCCACTCAATAACCTCTTCTTTTTCATCAATACACACCTTCCTTTTATCATTTTATTTATATATTACATTATTAATTTTGTATTGTCTTGGGATTACTTATAAATATTACTATAATAGTACATATTAAGAATTTATATAGGACTTTTTTAATTTAATAAAAATTAACTACCTATACATTGCATTAATATCATTTGTATAAATTTCATTATTAATATGGTTTAAATCTCCTTTCAATACTAATACGATTGATGACACCAAAATTTTGCATTAGTTAATATTTTTTATATAGTAGCAGAATTTAATATTATTAATGTATATGAAAGAAAATTTAAGTTGAATATCAATTCATCTTGGGTCTGTTATTTTCTTTTATGTAAATAACATAAAAAATAGAATTAACACTTGTTAATAAACAAATATTAATTCTACTTTAATTAAACTAACTTCGAATTCAGGTATCTACATATTAATTTTATTTTAACATCTACCGTAAAATAATAATCATATTGTACAATCCTTAATTCCCTTAGTAATTTCATCTAAATTTAAGTTTCTTATATCTTTTCTAACTTTTAGTATAGACGGATATACTACTCTTTTTAGTCATATTCATAAAATAACAAATCAGTATTCTGGTCTGTTTTTTATGTTTGACTCATTATTTTCTTTTATATAACTTAATTATAAAGAAGTAAGTTAAATCCCTACTACTTCTATGTTATTTTTTATCTATTTCTCGTATTTTCATATATTCCTCCAATGTTATATTACCGTAATACTTCAATGCTTTTAAAAGTTCATCCTCATGAATTATACCAAGCAACTCCATATCATCATTAAGAGCATAAAAACTATTAAATTTATTTTTGTCAACCAAGGTTAATACATTAACTAAACCTTTTTTATAATACACAGAAATAGATTTATTTTCTATGTATTTATATTTTTTCAACTTTCTTACTTTCCTAATCATATCTCCCATTATTATATACATGGTTTTTTCTCTTTCCAAAATGGTTGTGTATGTGATTAATATGACTGCAAGAAATAAACTTATATTTACCTTATGTAATAACAACATTATACTAAATACTAAAAATAGTACTCCAGAAATAATAAAACTAAAGATTTCTGTAATTTTCTTTGATTTTTTATATAGAAACTTTTTTGATAATAATATTTCACATACTCTTGATCCATCTAATGGATATGCAGGTAATAAATTGAAGACCCCTAAGCATAAATTAATACTTATACTACTTTTAATAAATTCCCACCCAAAATAATCATAAAAAAAACATGTAACCACAGCCATAAAAATATTAAATAATGGTCCAGCTAGATATAAAATTAATTTTTTTCTTTCAGTTAATTCATCAATATCACTTAATTCAGCTTTAGCACCTAATATGCTGATATTAAAATTATTAAATTTGCATTCAAATTTATTTGCAACTATTATATGTGCAAATTCATGTAGTATTACCCATATAAAACTAACAATAACATCGCTTTTAAAATTTCTAAGCCACATTAATATTAGCAATTCTACAATCAATACCATATACCATTTTTTCATTTCTAACCCCTATAATATTGCTATATAAAGAAACTTTGCAATGTACAAATTAAAATGTAAATTAATAATCTATTAATTTACACTATATATATTAGTTGATAGTTTTGCTTTACCATGGCTAAGGTCTAGTTTTGTAAATTACTATTATTCTTTAAATATTCCATAAAATTCAATGCTTTTATCTTCAAATTATCTATTTTCAGATCTTCTGTAGTAAAGTTACCCATAGTTAAATCTTTTCCTTTTATATTTCCTATTTGACTTGCATTAAATGCGTCTATATACTCATTATAATTAAAATTTTGTTCTAATGTTTGCTTATATTTAACATGCATTTCTTTAACTTGGTTTAATGGAATATATTTTAATCCAAGAAAAAATAATAATAAAATTATAGCTCCCGTTAATTCTCTAATTATTCTTTTAATCAAAGTATTTATAATTCTATCATTATATTTTAACTTAATCCCATATTTTGAACCAATAGAATCATCAGCTTTTTTACCTAAACTAAAATATTTATTATTATCTTTCTTTCCTTTCGCTGCATTATTTATGTTCTTATAATAATTTTCATAAGCTGTTCTGTAGATACTCATAATACACTCCTTTAAATTCATTATCATTAAATTATATTAAATAACAAGGAAGATTATGAGAATAAAATAAAAATAGAATTGATCATTATGCAGAAAACTCTAAAAGTTATATTTTGAAGTTTTTGTAGTCTTGCATATCAATTATCAATCCTATTTTTACTAAGGTATATAAATTTCTTAATATCTTAAAAATATATCTTTTTCCTTCTCATACCTATATTTATAACTAATCCTACTGAAATTACTGTTGTAAGTAATGAACTTCCTCCATAACTTATGAGTGGTAATGTTATTCCTGTTATTGGCATTAATCCTATTGTCATACCAACATTTTGCAATATAGCGAATAAAAAGTAGGAAACTATTCCAACACATATTACCGATCCAAAAATATCTTTTGAAGTTCGTGCTATCGAAATCATTTTATATATGAGAAATCCATAAAGAACGAATACTAGTGCTGCTCCTAAAAAACCCCATTGTTCTGCAATTGCTGCAAAAATAAAGTCAGTTTCAACTTCGGGTACATTTTGTGCTGCATATCCTGAACTACCATCAATATTTAAAGATGGTCTACTTCCAAGCATTCCTCCTGAACCTATTCCAATTAAAGATTGAGTTAAATGATAAGTGTTGGCAGTACCCGCTTCAGGATTTAAAAATGCTGTGAATCTTGCCTTTTGATATGATTCTATAAGTCCTGAATTCCAAACAATTATTATTGCAAGAACTAATGACATTAATCCTCCACCAATAATTTTCATATCTAATCCCATTGTATAGAAAATTCCAAGAACTATGAAAAAGCAAACCATACTCATTCCCATATCAGGTTGTGTAACAATAAATAAAACTGGTATTGCCGTATAAAAAACTAATATAAAAAAGTTCTTTACTTCATTTATTTTACCTTCCATATCATCTAGCTTTTTCGCAAGCATTAGTATAATTCCAAGTTTTGCAAACTCTGCTGGTTGAATTTGAAATCCTCCAAATCCAATCCATCCTCTTGCACCATTAACAACCATACCAATCCCAGGAATCTTTGCTAATATAAGAAGTACCACTGAACCCCAATAAAAAATAGGCACATAATTAAATATTATTGTATAGTCTACTGCCATAAAAATATACAATGCAAACATAGATAATACAAACCAAAAAACTTGCTTTTTAACATAGGACAATCCATATTCTCCTTTTGTGCATAAATATATATTTAATGTACCATATAAAATTAAAAGAATTAAAGAAATCAATATAGTTTTATCAATCTCTTTAATTAACCTGATATCAAATTTAAATTGTTTAAACAATACTTCACCTCCTAATTAAATATATATACCTTTACTTTAATGAAATGTATTTTTTTATAATTCAATTACTTTCAATTATACATTATTATCACTTCATTCTCCATAATAATTATATTCACCAGATAAAACATAATAATTTTGTAATAATTTATAAACAATATCTCCACTTATCTTAGATATTATTTATAATTTTTAGGTATATATGACTCTCTAAAAAAAATATAAGAGATATTGCATAATAAAAACTAATTTTTCTAGTTTCCTAAAACAAATATCTCTTATATTTAACTTTGCCATTACTATTTAATTAGGCACATTAGAAAAATAATAAATCAGTATTATTGTCCATTATTTTTTTCATATTCTTTATTCTAAACAATTTTAACTTTATCTTCCTCTTATACCTTTGATGGGAATATTAGCTATTAATGCAGAAGTATTTTCTCCTTCTTCATCGTCACTTTTGTTCACAGATATTTCCACATCATCTACTTGTATATCAATATATTTAGAAATTACCGCTAATATCTCTTCTCTTATTTTTTCTATAATCTCAGGAGCAATCTCTCCTCTATCATGTATAAGTATCAATTTCAATCTATCTTTTGCGACTTCTTTAGGTGTTGGTTTGTTACTTAAATTTCTAAAAAAACCCATCTTTCCTGCCTCCCTTAATTACGCTTAAATAGCTTTTTTAAGGACCAAAAAAAGCCTTGATTTTCGTCTATATTTAAATTCATTAGAGGGACTTCTTCGCCTGTAATTCTTCTTGCAATATTTTTAAATGCTTGTCCGGCATAAGCATTTTCAACTAATACAATTGGTTCTCCTTTATTAGTTGAAATCGTTACATTTTTATCATCTGGTACAACTCCCAATAATTCTATTGAAAGAGTTTCTATAATATCACTTACATCCAGCATATCTCCATTTTTAGTCATTTCATAATTTAATCTGTTTATAATTACTGCATGATCCTCTAATCCCTTTGAATCAAGTTTTCCAATAACTCTATCTGCATCTCTAACAGATGTAATTTCAGGATTTACAACTATAATTGCTCTTTCTGCACCTATAACTGCATTTTCAAATCCTTGTTCAATACCTGCTGGTGAATCTATTAATACATAATCAAATTCTTCTTTTAATTCATTCACTATTTTAAGCATATCTTGTGCACTTATATCATCTTTGTCCTTCGTTTGTGCAGTAGGTAACAGGCATAGATTAGGAAATCTTTTATCTTTTATAAGACCTTGCTTTAACCTACATCTTCCTTCTATAACATCTATTATTGTATATACTATTCTATTTTCTAATCCTAGTAATACATCTAAATTTCTAAGTCCTGTATCACCATCTATAACAACTACTTTCTTTCCAATTGATGCTAAAGCAGTTCCTATATTCGCTGTAGTGGTTGTTTTACCAACACCACCTTTACCTGAAGTTATTACAATAGATACTCCCATTTACAAATCCCTCCGACATTCTAATATATATATTTGTTTGGCAAATACGGTTCAACTATTATTGATCCATCCTTAATCCTTGCTAATTCCGGATATCTTGGTTTTTCAATATCATCTGGAGACATTGCTATAACATTTGCAATTTTTAAAATTTCTGGTTGCAATAAAAATGCAGCAATTACGGCTTTCGTATTCCCATTCGTTCCTGCACTTACTTTACCTTTTATAATTCCTAAAACAATTACATTTCCATCTGCATATATTTCTGCTCCACTATTTATATCACCAATTATAACTATGTTACCTTGATAACTTATAGATTGTCCACCTCTAATTGTTTTTCTTATAAACTTAGTTTTTCCTTCATATACACCAGAAAATATTCTAGTCTCTTTTTCATGTACTTGTTCAATTTCTTTTTCTATGTCTTCTAACACGATATCCTTTATTTCTATTTCAGATAATAATGCGTGCCTAATAATTTCAAGTTCTTTCTTATTAATCAATTTTAAATCCATTTTCAAAATCAGCGTTGTTCCTTTATAAAAATGTTTTCCTTTAGAAAGTTTTTTTATTAACATTTTAAGCATATCTTCAAAACAAGCAAACTTATTCATATGAATAGTTGTATTTATTCCATCTTTATTCCCTTTTATTAAAATACCATCATTATTATACATTCATTCCCTCCAATGAATTTTGCGGGTTAAAACAGTAAATTCTTTTTAAATTGTCAACCTATTTAAGATTATATCATTATAATAACTTTTTTTGTATATATCTTTCAATAAATTTCAATAAAATTCTATTAAAAAATATATAAAACTCAAATTTTTTCAATTTTATATAAAATATAGAAATTAAAATTTTTCATTTATATTATTACCTTAACATAATCCATTATTTTGATGCTATCTTCTTTAACTTCACAGTCTACTGCAAGTATATTTACACCTTGTTTTTTTGCTTCTTTTAATGCTTCCGCAAATTCCTTATGTGTTTCTACATTAGGTTCAAAATGCAATACATTTTTCATTTGCACTACAAATATTACATAAGCATCATACCCTTCTTTTACACACTCACAAAGTTCTTTAACATGCTTAACACCTCTTTCCGTAGGTGCATCTGGGAACTTTACAACTCCTTGATTTTCTAACGTTACTCCCTTTACTTCTATAAACGCTTTTCTGTTTTCTGTTTCAATATAAAAATCAAATCTAGAACTCTTATATTTAGATTCTGGCTTTATTAAAGTAATGTCCTTAATCAGATTACCGTCTGATATCCATTCATGAACAATTTTATTTGGTACCTGAGAATCCATATTAATAAGCTTTTTTTCTTTTATAACACTTATAAGAGAAAACTTAGTTTTTCTTTTCGGATTATTATTCTCTTGAACAAATACTCTTGCATCTGGAATTAATAATTCTTTGCATCTTCCTGTATTTTTAACATGACAAATTTCTACTTTACCATTAATTTCAATATGTGCAATAAATCTATTTGGTCTTGATATAAATTTCCCTTTTAGAATATTATGATATTTCATTATTACCTCCAACAAGGCATATTTAAAAAAATTACAAGTCATTATACTGTCCATTTTCCTTTATATGCCTAAATAAAATTTTTATATAATATTAATTATAACTTATATTATGATTAGACCACAAAAAGCTGACAAATATTATCCAATTAGAATTTAATGATATAATAGTACTATAAAATTAAAAGTATGAGGAGAATTACTATGT
>JAKBFR010000079.1:0-1592 GCA_021837545.1 Bacillota bacterium
CAACATTCCTTAATGTATATATTAATAAACTCATTTTGTTTCCCCCTACTGAATCTTTTCCTCTATTTTTTGTATTGCTGTTTTTAATTGTTCATCTGCATTCTTATCATATCCATTTTCATCTATTCCTACTGACGTTGTAACTTCAACATCTGGTGTTATTCCTTTTTTATGAATATTCTCTCCATTTGGTGTGTAATATTTAGAAATAGTTACTTTAAGACCACCAATCCCATTATCAAATTTAATTGATTGCTGAACTATTCCCTTTCCAAAAGTAGTTTGACCTATAGTTGTTGCTACACCATAATCTCGTAAAGCTCCTGTAACAACTTCTGAAGCACTCGCACTATTCCCATTCACTAATACAACTAAAGGAATGCCTTCAGCTACTCCACCAAGTGATAGTGAATCATTTCTATTATCATACTTGTCAATTGTGTAAGTTATTATTTTATCCTTTTGTATAAACTGAGAAGCAACTCCTACAGCTTCTGTTAATAATCCACCTGGGTTTTCTCTTAAATCCAAGATTATTCCTTTCATACCTTGAGCTTTCAATTCTTCGATGGTCGCTTTAAAATCTTCTGTTGTATTTTCATTCATAAAAGTTTTTATTCGAATGTATCCTACGGATGAATTGAGCATAGCACCTTCTACAGATTTAATTTTCACCTCTTCACGTACTACGTTAACATCAAATTCATCCTTATCAGCTCTTTTAATAGTTAATTTTATTTCTGAGCTATCAGCGTCTGCAATCATAGATACTGCCTTTTCCAGATCATTCCCAGATATAGCTACATCATTTATCTTTTCTATTATATCATTTTCTACCAATCCAGCTTTCTCCGCAGGTGAACCTTTGATCGTAGATACAATTGTTACGTTATTATCTTTAGGAATTATACTAACACCTATCCCCATCATACTACCATTACTTTGTTTCATTAAATTATCAAATTCCTTTGCATTCATAAACACAGTATATTGATCATTTAATGAATTAGTCATTCCCTTTATAGCACCTTCCAAAAGAGCATTATCATCAATTTCACCATCAAACTTTTCAATTAGTTTATCCCTAACTGTAAAAAGTGCTGAATATTTACTTTTATCATTAATTTGTTCTGCAGTAGTTTTAACTTGTGATGATGTTTTCATTAAAAAAATGCCTTTAGTTGCCATATAATTTCCACCTATAAAAGATATACAACTAATAATTATTATAAAGCAAATCAACGGTATTATTAAAATTCTTTTTCTTTTTTGTTTATTATTCCCAAACATATATTTTTTTGATTTCCTCACCTATAAAGACTTCCTTTCCCATGCATTATACATATAGCTCCAATAATACCTTTATAAACTTGTCTTAGACATATGAAATAAAATAGCAGAGCAAAATGCGTAAAATAAACAAATATGCTAGTCTGTTATTTTTCAAACATGCCTTCCTAGGATTCTTATGTAGGCTTCTCTTAAAGACTCCTTGGTGTTAGATATCTGATGTCTAGTAGTTCTAAAGTTCTCATCCTTCGGATTATAACTAAGAGCGTCACGGCCCTAGATTAGTTCAACTAAATTTAGTT
>JAKBFR010000079.1:1602-10906 GCA_021837545.1 Bacillota bacterium
GGAATATAAAATTCCAACTAAAAAGTTTCACTTTATCTTTATACTAATTTGCAAAAATTATACTATTAAAAATTTCCTTAATGCAATTATACTTGCAATTCCACCAACTACAATCCCACCAAACATAAATTGCCATGATAGTGTTGTTAAAATATAAGCTGATGGTACAATACTTATGAATGCTAATTGTGAAGCAATCCATTTAACTAATCCATTATATGCAAGAAATAATGCTCCACATGCCAATGTTGCTCCAATTAATCCTATTACCATACCTTCTATCACAAATGGCCACCTAATAAACCAATCAGTAGCCCCTACAAATTTCATAATTCCAACTTCTCTTCGTCTTGAAAATACAGTTAGTTTTGTTGTATTCATTATTAAAAATATTGAAACACCCACTAATATTATAAATAGTCCAAGTCCAACTACCTTTACACCATTTACAATTGCTATAATCTTATCAACTAGTTCTTGTTGTTCCCCAATAGTTTCGATACCTTCAAAACCTTTTATCGCCTCGCTTACAGCAGCTGTGTATTCTGGCGACTCTAATTTCACTGTAAATGATGCTGAAAAAGGATTATTCTGTAATGTATATCCTTTTAGTAATCCTTCATTTTCGTTTGTAGTTGTTTGAAAATTTTTATATTCCTCTTCCTTTGATTGGTATACTATATCTTTAACTCCGTCAAGTTCTCTTAATTTTATTTCAATTTCTCTTTGATCAATAAGTTTTATATCATCTTTAAGAAAAACTTTAAGTTCGACTTTATCTTGAACGTTAGTAATTCCTCTATTTATATTAGTAGCAACCAACATGAATATTCCTAGAACAAAAAAAGTTATAAGAACAGTAATTATTGAAGCAAAACTAATAGTTCTATTTCTTTTTAAACTTGTAAATGCATCTTTAATAAAATGTGTAATAGTATTAATTTTCATCTTCGTACTTACCCCTTTTCTCGTCTCTAACAATTTCTCCTTTTTCGATAGCTATAACTCTTTTTTTCATATAGTCAACAATTTCTTTAGCATGAGTAGCCATTAAAATAGTAGTTCCCGCCTTATTTATATCATCAAGCAATGTCATTATTTCTCTAGCTGTATCAGGATCTAAGTTACCAGTAGGTTCATCAGCAATTAAAACAGATGGATTATTAACTAATGCTCTTGCTAGCGAAACTCTTTGTTGTTCTCCTCCTGATAATTCATTTGGAAACATTTTATATTTATGAGATAAGCCAACTAAAGACAGTACCATTGGAACTCTTCTTCTAATATCTTTTGGCGATGCTTCTACAACTCTCATTGCAAATGCAACATTTTCATATATGTTAAGGTTTGGTATCAATCTAAAGTCTTGGAACACCATTCCTATCTTCCTTCTATAATAAGGTACTTGCTTTCTAGTAATAATTGTCAAATCTTTATCTGTAACTATTAGCTTACCATTAGTGGGTTCAATTTCTTTTAAAATCATTTTTATGAATGTAGATTTACCAGAACCACTTGGTCCTACTAGAAATACAAATTCTCCTGATTCTATTTTAACGTTAATGTCTGATAAGGCTTTTACATTATTATCATAAATTTTAGATATCCCTCTAAATTCGATCACACTCAAACACTCCTTCTTCATCTGATATCTAGTCGCTCTAACTTTATCCGCTTTCGGATGATAACTAATAACGTCACGACTTTAGATTAGTTCAACTATATTCAGCTGAAATATAAAATTCCACCTGAAAAGTTTCACTTTATCCATATATCCCTTAAATTAATTGAAAAACTTACAAAATTAATTATAACATAAGAATACTTTGTAATGTTATACAATTTTATTAAATATAAATGATAAATAGACTACATTTGATAATATGATTTTCATATACTCTTTTTACTATATGTCATTAAATCCTTCACCTAAAACTTCATGAACTTCTCCTACTGTTATAAAAGCTTCAGGATCTATCTCTTTTATAAATTTCTTCAATTTTATAAATTGGCTTCTGCTTAAAACTGCATATAATATATTATTTGATTCACCTGTATAGGCTCCTATTCCATTTAAAAATGTACACCCACGATCTAGAGTGTTTATTATAAACTTACTTATTTCATCACTGTGTCTACTTATAATAAATACACTCTTGCATATATTAAATCCTTCTATAACTCTATCAACTATTATTCCAAGTAATATTACACTTAACATAGAATATAAGGCTACATCTATTCCAAAGACAAATGCACTTGCAAGCGTTATAAAAAAATCAACCACCAATAATGATTTTCCTATATCTAAATGAAAGAACTTATTAAGAATTTTAGCTAATATATCAGTTCCTCCGGTTGATGCATTTTCATTAAATACAAGTGCCATCCCAATTGCTGAAATTAAAGTGCCAAACACAGTAGCCATCATTAAATCATTAGTTATGGCTATTGGATTTAAAAACTCTTCTATTATCCATAATATTATAGATAATCCTAAACTAGCATAAATTGTTTTCACTCCAAAATTCCCATCAATAAACATAAATGCAACTACAAATAACGCTACATTTAAGACCAATGTTATTATTCCGATTGATAAATTTGGCATGATTGCGTTTATAACTATAGCTGCCCCTGTTACTCCCCCTGCTGCAATATTATTAGGTGCAAAAAAATATTCTACTGATAATGCAACTAAAATTATCCCTAATGTTATTATTATATATTCCTTAAATTTTACTGTTTTCATTTTATATTCCCCCTTTTTTATAGTTTTCCTTGTTTACTTTTGATTATTCAAGAATAGCAAACGCAACTACTCAATGTTCTTTCAATTTCTATTTTCCTATATATAAATAAAAAAATACAGGATATTTTGCTATTTCATAAGCTTTATATCCTGTATTTTTAATATACTATATTTTATTATCTTTAATCTTGAATTATTTTACTTGTTACATAAATTTAAGATTAAATTATTTCTTTAATGAAATAGCTTTTTTGCTATACTCTACTATGGCTTCTGTTGTTAAACCATAAGCTTTCAATAACTCATTTGGTTTACCACTTTCACCAAAAGTATCTTTTATTCCAACTTTTAATACTGGAACCGGGCATTCTTCTGTTACAACTTCGGCAACTGCAGAACCTAATCCACCAATCACACTATGCTCTTCTGCTGTAACTATTACTCCAGTTTCTTTAGCTGCTTTAATTAATAACTCTTTATCAATTGGCTTTATTGTATGTATATTTATTACTCTTGCATTAATGCCTTCTTTAGCTAATTCATCTTTAGCCTCTAAAGCTAATTCAACCATCATTCCTGTTGCTACTATAGTAATGTCATTACCTTGTACTAATGTTACACCTTTTCCAATTTCAAACTTATAGTTCTCTGAATCATTTATAACACTAACTGGTAATCTTCCTAATCTAACATAACAAGGACCATTATATTCTGCTACTGCAAGTATTGCCGCCTCAGTTTCTACAGCATCTGCAGGATTAATTACTGTCATGTTTGGAATACTTCTCATTAATGATATATCTTCGATTGATTGATGAGTTGCTCCATCTTCTCCAACTGTTAATCCCGCATGAGTTGCACAAACTTTAACATTTAGCTTTGGGTAACATATTGAATTTCTGATTTGTTCAAATGCTCTTCCAGCCGCAAACATTGCAAAAGTACTGGCGAATGGAATCTTTCCACAAGTTGAAAGTCCGGCTGCCACTCCCATCATATTAGCCTCTGCTATCCCCATATTTATAAATCTTTCAGGAGCTACAGCTTTAAAATCTGCTGTTTTAGTTGATTTTGATAAATCCGCATCTAATACTACGACATTTTCATTTAATTTTGAAAGTTTCACTAAAGCTTTACCGTAAGCTTCTCTAGTTGCTATTTTATTCCCCATTAGTTTTCCCCTCCAATTTCCCTTAATGCTTGTTCACATTGCTCTTTACTTGGAGCTGCTCCATGCCATTCTGCTTTATTTTCCATAAATGAAACGCCCTTACCTTTAATTGTGTTACATATAATAGCAGTTGGTTTTCCTTTAAATTCTTTTGCTTTTGCAATTGCATTTATAATTTCATCATATTCATGACCATTAATTTTTAAAACGTTCCAACCAAAGGCTTCAAATTTTTTGTCTATTGGACCTGGATTCATTACATTCTCTATATTCCCATCTATTTGTAATCCATTATTATCAATAAATGCAGTTAAATTATCTAATTTATAGTGAGCTGCTGACATTGATGCTTCCCAAACTTGACCTTCTTCAAGCTCTCCATCACCCATGATTGCATATACTCTATAATCCTTTTTATCAAGTTTCCCTGCTATTGCCATTCCTACAGCCGCTGAAATTCCTTGTCCTAGTGACCCTGTAGACATATCAATTCCTGGCAGATCATTCATATTAGGATGACCTTGTAATCTTGATCCGGTTTGTCTTAATGTTTTTAATTCTTCTACTTCAAAGTATCCTTTTCTAGCTAAAGCACTATATAAGGCTGGTGCTGCGTGCCCCTTTGATAAAACAAATCTATCTCTATTAGGATCATTTAATTTAGATGTATCTATATTCATTTCTTTAAAGAATAATACTGCCATAATATCAGTTATTGATAAAGACCCTCCTGGATGACCCGATGCTGATTCTGTAAGCATAGATACTATATCTTTTCTCATTAGCTTTGAAACTTCTTCAAGTTTGTATTCATTATTCATTATAGAACCCCCTATTATTAATTCATTTACTGATTCATCCGATAGCTAGCATCCGTAAACTCCCTCTTCTTTAAAGTTCGATATAACGGCTGCACGCTCCTGGATAAGTTCTTCTAATCTTCAGTTAAGAGAGAAAATTACATTTTTATTAAGAAAATATAGTCTGAAGCTAAGAATCACTTTATAGTATGTTTCATTTTTAACATATTTATTCTAACATAGAATATATTATTTGTATACTCTATTTATCAATGTGATATACTTTTATCATCTCATTTCGTATATAAAATGATTAATACTTTAAAAAGAGTAGTATAAATATCATTCTACTTATACTACCCTTTAATTATTATAAATACTTAACTTATGAATTACGCTTATACTCTAAGTGCATACCCTTTATTTTTTGGGATATATATATATAACTTACACCTTGGGTATCCATACTTTAATTTTTTAATTTAAATTTAGGCTAACTGCTAATGCCTTATCAACCTTTTTCATATCGGCTTCAGTCATATGTCCAATTTTTTCTTTTAACCTTCTTTTATCTAATGTTCTTATTTGCTCTAACAAGACAACAGAATCTCTATTTAATCCATATTCCTCTGAAGAAATTTCAACATGAATAGGTAATTTAGCTTTATTTATTTGAGATGTTATTGCTGCTACAATAACAGTAGGACTATATCTATTCCCAATATCATTTTGTATTATAATAACAGGCCTTATTCCACCCTGTTCAGATCCTATGACTGGACTTAAATCCGCATAGAAAATTTCCCCTCTTTTTACCACAATGTTTGCCATTTTTAAATAATCACACTCCGCAAATCCATGCCTCATACTCATTAACATCATCTAACATATATTCGAAACCTAACCTAGAATATTCTAAGTTTATTTCAGCCATTTCTTGATAACCCTTTTTCATTAACTTTTCAAAATCAGCTGAAAATCCTTCGTTAATATATTGTATTAACGATTTCTCCATAATTCCACTACTTTTTTTAATTTTATTATTTTCTATATCTCTATTTTTCTTGTTTTTCATATTATTCAGCTTAATTATTGACATATTTTCGCCTCCATAGCAGTAAAAAGTTCTTTATAACTATGATTATATTGCAAATTATGTCAATTTGTCAAAGGATTTGTCTTACTTATTTGTCACTTATAAGATAATTCTTTGTTTTTATCATTTTCCCCATAACTTATGTATGTATTTTAGGTATCTATAACGTTAGTATATCTTTTTTTAATGCTAATGTTGGCTTGATTTCAATTTAATAAACTTGTTTTATTAAAATAAATTATCATTTAAATTTTTTTCTTTTTTGAAATCTTTATAAGTTATTATGACTCTTTCTTTATTGTTCTCATCTAAAATTTTCAATAGAACTGGAAGCTTTGTATTTTTATCTACATAAAATTCTGCTTTACTTAAATGTTTATTTTTACTATTATATTTAATATCTACTTGCAAATAAATCCCTTCACCCCATTCATCCTTAACTTCTTTGATTTCACCATTCTGAGGATTTGATAAAATATTCTCTATAAATGCTAATGGATAGATTATATCTATATTTTTATCCAGAATATATTCTTCGTCTTCTTTTCCTTCTACTTTAATCTCTTCACCTTTATAAACCTTAACTCCCTCAAGTCCATCCTTAAATTCTATTCTTGATCCTTTCTCAAAACTATAATACTGCATTGTGCTTTCCTTAAATTCTGTTTTTGAATTTTTAAATACATATTCAACTGTACTGCTATAACATTTTGTATTTTTTAATTCATTTATTATATCTTGATTTGAAGGCGTAATTATATTCCTACATAAAATAATGAATAAAATTATAAAGATTGGAACAGAAATTAAGATTCCTATTGTTATTTTTTTGCTAAATAAATTTTTTTTTAAATTCATAAGTCCTCCAAAGATTTATTACTACGTACTACTATTTATGAAAATCTTCAGACTTTTATTCTTAATTAAGACATATGAAAAAAATATTAAGTCAAATATGTGGTGTGTATTTTCACTATAATTAACTAATAATATCGTTAACTGCCTTAGGCAATTCATTTATAATATCCCTTGCATTTACTATGTAAGCTTGCTTTCCTAATTTATCAGCTATATCTCCATGAACATAAGCCCCTAAAAGGGCTGCTTTCTCTAAATCAACACCTTGTGATAGAAATCCATTTATTATTCCTGTTAATGCATCTCCCATACCTCCAGATGCCATTTTACTATTTCCTGTCGGATTTATATAAGTGTCTTTTCCATTGGAAATTACAGTGTTATATCCCTTTAATAAAACAACTATTCCATATTTCTGTGCAACTGTTCTTACTATATTAGTTCTATCACATTCCACCTCTTCAACAGTTATTCCTAAAAACCTTGCCATTTCACCCGGATGTGGCGTAATAATTGCTCTACCTTTTAAATTATCTAATAAATACTTGTTTTCTCCTATCAAAGTTATTCCATCTGCATCAATTACAACTGGACATTTACTATTTTTAACAACTTGTTCTAATAATTTTTCTTCCCTATGACCAGTTCCAATTCCAGGTCCAAAAGCAATAGAACTTGCACTTTTTATGAGTTCGATTACATTTTTCTCCTCCAAATTCAAAGTCATAGCCTCTATGAATCTGCTCGACAAGGCTTTTTGAACATCTTCATTACATATTAATGTTGTCAGTCCTGCCCCTGCTCTAACTGTACATTCCGTAGTTATAAAAGCTGCCCCTACAAATCCTATTCTACCTGCTACAACTAATGCTCTACCATAACTTCCCTTGTGACCATAAACCTTTCTCTTAGCGAGCAATTGTTTATATTGCTGTTTTTCTAAAATGTAGAGCTTCCCAGAGTTAACTTTTTTAATATGTTCTGGTATCCCTATTTTTAATATCTTCATATTTCCAACACAATTTATTGCTTTATAATTTAAAAATCCTTGTTTAACGATTTCAAATGTATATGTAATATCAGCGTGTACTGCAATTCCTCTCTCAATTCCTAAATCACAATCCAAGCCTGATGGAGTATCAATTGATACTATAAGCTTCCCATATAGATTTACATTTTCTATAATGCTCTTAAAGATACCGGTTAAATCTCGGTTGAGTCCAACACCAAAAATACCATCTACTACTACATCATAATTTTTAATATTATTAATTATATGCTCGTCTATATCGTTTTCTGATTTTATAAACAATAAATCTCTTTTATCAATTAATTTTTCTAATATATTAAAATTAGTTCTAAAATCATCTGTATAATTTTGATCCTTACTTACAATATAAACCCTTACTTTTTTTCCGTTTAGTATCAAATGTCTACATAATGCTAGGGCGTCCCCTCCATTATTACCTTTTCCACATAATATTAGAAATGACTCACCTTTATCCACCACTTCTTTGAATATACCTATTGCAGCATTCTCCATAAGTATAATCCCTGGAATTCCTATATCCTCTATGGTGTTTTTATCCATTTCCTTGCACTGATTAGCTGAAAAAATTTCAAACATTATATCACCTCCATCACTGCATAAGCTATTGCATTTTCTTTACTATGTGAAATACTAACATGCATATTAAATTCTTTTATATCTAATAATTTATAAATCTCATAACTCAAATTCACAATTGGTTTTCCGAGCTCATCTCGCAATACTTCAATGTCTTTTAATCCAAAGCCTCTAAATCCTGTTCCTAGCGCTTTGCTAATTGCTTCTTTAGCTGCAAAATTTCCAGCTATTACATTACCCTTGAATCCCTTTAATTTAAAATATTCAATTTCATTATACGTAAATGATTTATCAAGAAAACTACTTGTTCTCATCATTACCTTTTCTATTCTATTGATTTCTATTATATCAGTACCAATTCCAATAATCATAATTTATCGCCTCTCTTAGTAATATCTTACCATATACTAGCGTAAATATTTAATTATTGCTATACTTTAATGCTAGTTTATAGCTTGTTCTTGTGTCCCCACATCAAATTCATAAGCATGCTTATCTGCATAACTCCCTATGATATCAATTAAATGGAGAGGAGACACTTGATTATTATACAACTTAATGAGTAGTTGTTTTACCTTATATCTATGAGGCGAAATTATGTCTATATTTGTTCTTTCCAAATTTATATTTTTTAAACCCACATAATCTTTTCTTTCAATTTCAATTCCATATGCTATTATTCCCTTATAGTCTTTTTTTATAAGTCTGTAAGCATACCTAAACTCCACATCATCATCCCTATTAATAGATGTGTATTCCTCAACTAAATTCATACCCATTCAACTCCTTAATTAATAGTTCTTAATTACATACTTATACTAGCACATAATATATCAATAAATTGTCAAAGCATGTCCGTTATTTCAAAATTTATATTTTTTTTATTGACAACAAAACGTTTTCCCGAAGCTTTTACAACATATAGGTACTTCAAACCTTCATAATTATAATTTAATTTGTCGAATTTAATTAACATTTGTTTTAGTTTTATAACAATAGA
>JAKBFR010000080.1 GCA_021837545.1 Bacillota bacterium
TGAGAAAGTAGTTGATACAAAAACCATTTCTAATGTTTCAATTAAAGCTTTTCCTATTATCTCATTCATTATTCAATCACCTCCAATAGAATATCTTTATTTTCAAGGTATTTCATAACTTTATCTTTATCTTCTTCTTTTATATTTATTACAAGGCCTCCCAATACGTCATCCCTAAACTTTTCAAGTTTACCCCAAACTATTGAGAAATCTATGCCCAGTTCTCTAGCCATTTTAGTTATGAGTGCATTTTCTGAAGAATTGCTTGGAAAAAATAATTTAATATTAACTCCATCACTTGGTAAAAGTTCATCATCTTCTTCACCTAAAAATTTCTTTAATGATGTTCCAGGTTTTAGGAATAAATCTTCTGCTTTTCCTTCTGCCTTTATTTCTCCTCCATCTAATAAAGCAACTTTTTCACATACTTCTTTGATAACTTCCATTTGATGAGTAACTATTACTATTGTTATCCCTAGTTCTTTATTAATTTTAGAAAGCAACGATAAAATGTCTTTTGTAATTTTAGGATCCAAAGCTGATGTTGCTTCATCACAAAGTAATATTTTAGGATTTAATGCCAATGCTCTTGCTATAGCTACTCTTTGTTTTTGCCCCCCACTAAGTTCCGATGGTTTACTTAATCTTTTGTTTTCTAATCCAACTAACCTAAGTAATTCTAATACTTTATCTTTTATTTCACTCTTATTGTAGCCCCACACTTCAAGGGGAAGTGCAATATTATCAAAAACATTTCTTCTTGCCATAAGATTAAAGTTTTGAAAAATCATACCTAAATCTTTTCTAAATTCTCTAAGACTTATACTTTTTAATGAAGAAACTTCTTTCCCCATTACATTAATGGATCCTCCATTATATGATTCAAGCCCGTTTATACATCTAAGTAATGTAGATTTTCCAGCTCCACTATGTCCTATTATCCCATAAATTTCGCCTTCTTTAATACTTATTGATACATCTTTAATAACTTGTGTTTCCCCAAAACTTTTAATTACATTTTTAATTTCTATCAAAACACATTTCCTCCTCTGATTTTGTTTTTCTTAGTTTTCGGATAACAAAAACAAAAGCGCCAGAGAATAAATCTCTAGCGCATACAACACCATCCAAATTTATCCTCTCATCTATCAGCTAAAAGCTGCTGGAATTAGCACCATAAAAATATTGATAAAAAACAATATTTCGGTTGCCGGGTTTCACAGGGCCAGTCCCTCCACCACTCTTGATAAGATATCCGATTATTTAATTTAGTTTCTGACATGATTATATAGGCATTTTTTTTATTTGTCAATATCTAAAAAATAATCATTTTAAATCCATACTATTATCATCGGATTACTTTTATTATATATGCATATTCTTAATATTGCAAGTATTTTTCTATTAATTTATTAATTATATATCCACATTAATAAGAATTTGTAGATTTAGCTTATGATTCTTATAAATAAAAAAGCATGCCTAAGAGAAAATTCCCAAGGCATACTTTTTAATATCTATATATTCTTTTATGGATTTATTTATATTTTTCTTTCATTGCTCTATCTATATCTCTCTTATGATCTTTTTCTAACATAGAATCTCTCTTATCATAGTTTTTCTTACCTTTACATACTCCTAGTGCAACTTTAACCTTACCTTCTTTTAAGTAAAGCGACAGCGGTATTAAAGTATATCCATCTTGAGACACCAACCCATCAAGTCTCTTTATTTGATCTTTATGAAGTAGTAATTTTCTTTCTCTTATAGGATCAACATTAAATATATTTCCTTGTTCATAAGGACTTATATGCATACCTTTTATAAATATTTCCCCATTAGAAATATCAGCATAACATTCTTTAAGATTAACCCTACCTTTTCTTATGGATTTAACTTCTGTTCCAACTAATACTAACCCAGTTTCCATTGCTTCTTCCACAAAATAATCATGTCTTGCTTTTCTATTTTCTGCTAAGGAATTCTCATTCTTTTTTCTTACCATTTTTACCACCCACTTAATTCAGTTAACAATTAAAAGTTAACAATTTATTAATAAAATTATATTATACATACGTTTGTAAATCAACAAGATTTAGGTGGAGCATGAATCTCCACCTAAAAAGTTTCACTTTATTATTCTACTTCATCTATTTCATTTTTTAACTCTTCTGTACTATTTTTTGGTATCTTAAATTCTTCGCCTTCTTCTCTTTTAGGTTCTTGTGTAATTTTAAAGAATACTTCTCTATTAGCTATATCTACATTTATACATTCTACTTTTACTTTCTCTCCAAGTTTGTAAATCTTCTTAGTTCTCTCACCCATTAAGCTAAGATGTGCTTCATTAAATATATAGTAATCATCATCTAAATCAGTAATATGAACTAAACCTTCAATTGTGTTTGCTAGTTCTACAAAAAGCCCAAAGGTTGTAACTGAAGATATAACTCCGTCAAACTCTTCTCCAATTTTATCTTCCATATATTCAGCTTTTTTAAGATCATCAACTTCTCTTTCTGCATCTTGAGCTTTTCTTTCCATTTCTGATGATTGTTTAGCTGCATATCCTACTATATTTTTCAATTTATTTATTCTCTTTTCATCCACTTCTCCATGCAGAAATTCTTTAATAATTCTATGAATTTGTAAGTCTGGATATCTTCTTATTGGAGAAGTAAAGTGACAATAATACTCTGCTGCAAGTCCAAAGTGACCAGTACATTCTGGTGCATACCTTGCTTGCATCATAGAACGTAGCAATAAAGTACTTACAACAGTTTCTTCATTTTTCCCTTTAACTTTTTCTAGAACATCTTGGAAACTCTTTGGACGTATTTCCTCTGTCCATTGAACTGTATATCCTAAATTATAAACAAATTCTTTAAATTTAGCTAACTTCTCCTCATTTGGATTCTCATGAATTCTATATACAAAAGGTAAATGAGTCTCAAACATATGCTCCGCAACTGTTTCATTAGCAGCTAACATAAATTCTTCTACCATTCTATTAGATATTTCACGATCATAAGGTTTAATTTCAATTGGTTTTCCAAGCTCATTTAATGTAATTTTAGCTTCTGCGATTTCAAAATCAATAGCCCCTCTTTTAGTTCTCTTTGATCTTAATATCTTACAAAGTTCTTCCATACTCTTAAAGTCTTCATAAAGATAATCATATCTCTTTATTAATTCTTCATCATGATCTTTTAAAATCTTTGTAACGTCTGTATATGTCATTCTTTCATTAGTTTTTATAACAGATTCTACTATATCATGATTTACTACTTTTCCTTTAAGATCTATTTCCATGAAACAAGTTAATGTCAATCTGTCTACTTTAGGATTCAAAGAACATATACCATTAGATAATTTTCTAGGTAACATTGGGACAACCCTGTCTATTAAATAAACTGAAGTTGCTCTTTTTAATGCTTCTTTGTCTAAAGGATTATTTTCTTTTACGTAGTGAGTTACATCAGCAATGTGAACTCCTAGTTTAAAGTTCCCATTACTTAATTTTTCAATAGATACAGCATCATCTAAATCCTTGGCATCTTCTCCATCTATTGTAACCATCTTTAAATCTCTTAAATCTCGTCTTCCTTTATATTCTTTTTCATCTATTTCCTCGGAAATACCATCAGCGAAATTCAACACTTTATCACTAAATTCTTCAGGAAGTCCAAGTTTTTTTATAATCATTAAAATATCTATTCCTCTATCGCCTTTTCTTCCTAGAACTTCTGTTACAACGCCTTCTGCTTTTCTTTTTTCATCGGGCCATTTAGTTAACTTAACTGTAACAACATCTCCATCTTTAGCACCATTTCTATCTTTCTTAGAAATAAATACGTCTTTAGATATTCTAGTATCTTCTGAAACTACAAATCCAAAATTCTTGCAATCTTCATATATACCTACTATATTAGTTGTATTTCGTTCAAGAATTTCAACTACTTCGCCTTCTCTTTTCTTAGTATTTGTATCTTCCCTAGTTACTTTAACAGATATTTTATCACCATTCATGGCTCCATTCATAGAAGTACTTTGAATAAATACATCCTTTTGTCCTTCTTCATCTGGAATTAAAAATCCAAATCCCTTTGCATGTGATTGAAGCTTTCCTATAACTAATCCTTCTGCTTCCTTACTGCTCTCAACTATCATATATTTATTTTTCTTAGTTTTCATAACAAACCCTTCATCTTCCATTATTTTCAAAGTCTTTTTAAAAGCATTATATTCATTTCTCTTTATATTAAATACAGCAACCAATTCATCAATATCCATTGGTTTATACGCAGATTCTTTCATAAAACTTACTAATGTTTGCTTAATTCCCATGACAATTACCTCCAATATACAATTTACTATGTATTATTCCTTTATATCTATATACTACCACATTAATGTTCTACAACATAGATTTTATCTTCTTATATTATTAGTATTGACATATAACTTATTTTTATTTAATCTTTTTATAAACATATACTATGATTATTAAATAACTTATGTTTTAAAATTGATGAAATAAAAATAATTAATCACTGTATAATTTTCTTTCAATAATTATTTTTATTTATATATTTTATAGTTAAATTATCACCTTTTTTTTGCTCTAAATGTGCTACTACTCTTGCAAATATTCCTTCTCTAAGCATAACATAATCACCTACTAATTTTCCAATTCCACAACCATTATGGCACTCTTTTGACATTTGAGTTGCTTCTAATATTTAATGTTTATTTTAAAAGAATTGCCTCCCAATGAATCTAATCTATTGAGAAGCAATTCTTTTATTTTATAAAAAAAAGCTACTTAAACAAAGTAGCTCAGATTTATTATTTTACTAAATTTAATACAATCGAATTTATTGCAAAAAGTGCCATAAACATAACTGTTAATCTTACAAGAATTACTTCTTTAGTTCTTGATTTATTTTTTGAAAAGAATGTTTCTTGTGTACTTCCTTGTATTAAACCACTTAAAGCATCAGATTTACCAGGTTGCATAAAAATTGTTACGACAACACCTAATCCAAATAACACTTCAAAGACTAATAATATATTTTGCATAGGTAACACCTCCTATAATGATCAATAACATCAATCTAAATAATATCACATTTATTCATTCATTACAACTTTCTGTAGTAAAAAATTCAGACTACTACAATAAAAATTTGTGTAAATATAAAAATAGTTGATAATACAAAAAATTCACATTTTTTATACTACCAACTATATGTCAACTCATTTTATTTAATGTTAAAAAAAGCTTTCTTACCTCTATATTCAGCTACATCATCTAATTCTTCTTCTATTCTTAATAATTGATTATATTTGGCAACTCTTTCAGATCTAGCTGGTGCCCCAGTCTTTATTTGACCTGCATTCACGGCTACAACTAAGTCAGCTATTGTTGTATCTTCAGTTTCTCCTGATCTATGAGAAACAACTGCTGTATATCCAGCTCTGTTAGCCATTTCAATTGCATTTAAAGTTTCTGTTAATGTACCTATTTGATTTAACTTAATAAGAATTGAATTAGCTACACCAAGTTTAATACCTTTTTCAAGTCTTTCAGTATTAGTAACAAATAAATCATCTCCAACTAATTGGATTCTATTTCCCAATCTTTCAGTCATTAACTTCCATCCATCCCAATCTTCTTCAGCCATGCCATCTTCTATTGAAATAATAGGATATTTATTGACCCATTGTTCAAAGAAATCAACCATTTCTGCTGATGTTAATGTTTTTCCTTCATGTTCTAATACATATTTGCCATCTTTATAATATTCTGATGACGCTGGATCAAGTGCAATAAATATTTCTTCGCCCGCTTTATATCCAGCTTTTCCGATTGCTTCAACTATAAGATCAAGTGCTTCTGAATTTGATTTTAAATTTGGAGCAAATCCACCTTCATCACCAATACCAGTTGAGTACCCTTTATCACTTAAAATTTTCTTTAATGTATGATAAACTTCAGCACACATTCTTAAAGCTTCACTAAAAGTTGGTGCTCCAGCAGGCATAATCATAAATTCTTGCAAATCTACAGAGTTATCAGCATGTGATCCTCCATTTAATATATTCATCATAGGAACTGGTAATACTTTTGCATTTACTCCACCTATATATCTATATAAAGGCATATTCAATGAATTGGCAGCTGCATTTGCAACAGCTAATGATACTCCTAAAATAGCGTTAGCGCCCAATTTTTCTTTATTGTTAGTTCCATCTAATTCAATAAGCATTTTGTCAATATAAGTTTGGTCAAATACATTACTTCCTATTAATTCTTCTGCAATAGTGTCATTTACATTCTTAACTGCATTTAAAACGCCTTTTCCTAAAAACTTATTTTTATCTCCATCTCTTAATTCTACAGCTTCATACATTCCAGTCGATGCACCTGATGGTACTGCTGCTCTTCCCATAGTTCCATCTTCTAAATATACTTCTACCTCTACTGTTGGAAAACATCTCGAGTCTAAAATTTGCCTTGCAACCACATCTACAATTTCTAAATAATCTTTCATTTAATATTACCTCCTCATTTTATAATTATATTGAGAATTCTTCTCAATATAATTATAATACATAATATCTAAATTTAAAAGCTTTTTTTCATTTACCATAATATTATTAGTAAATTATTTAATGAATATTCATATTAATATATAATAATTAAAAGATTAAATGCAGATACCCCAAGTCTAAGTTCAACTTAGACTTGGGGTATCTGCATTTAATCTTTATTTTTATTCTAATGTAGATAAATTTGTTCTTTCACAATACCTTTTAAATTTCAATTCCCATGATATTGCTATCTTTGAATCTATTTTTTTTATACCTTTAAAAAATTCTTCTAATACTCCAATTCTATTTAATCCTTTCATTAAGTGCCTTGGATGATCAACTTTTCTAGTATAAGCTTTTTTAGGGTCTATTATCATAAGTTTTTCATTATCTGAGACATAAATATCTCTACATCTAATATCTAACTTTTTGAATTTAAGCCTTTTAAATTCCAATAGTAAATCATATATATTTTCGATTAATCTTTGATTAATTCCATTTTGTTTTATATATTTGTCAAGTCTTTTGCCTTCTACCATATCTCTTATGACATAGAATTTCCCCCTTTTATATAAATACGGAAAATATTTAGATCCATTTGTTTTAGCAAGAATACTTCCTTCATCATTACATACCTTTTTTCTTAAAAATATTTTGATAGCTTTTTTATTTGGTAATTCGTACACCACTCCATTATTCCCTTGACCTAGATAATTAGCCTCTCTAAATAAATTTTCAGTGCTTTCATCAAAATCAGCAGAGTATGCAAAATTCTTTTTCATATCATCAACCTTAATCTTTTTTATAAATATATTAATTTAAGATTTAGTTTATGCAGTTTTACTTAAATGATTCTCTAAAATCTCACAAATTTTATTATTTTAAAATAATTTGTGCAAAAAAAACTTGTCTCAAAATAAAATAAAATTGTGTACTTTTGAGAATATTATGTTGTTTTTAAGTACATAAGTGTGAATACTTACTCATTGAATGAATGTGAATTTAGTTTCCTAATTATCACTATTTTAGTGCATATAAAGACTGCCTTAAAACAATTTTAAAATTATCTTAAGGCAGTCATCTTATGTAAGGCCTTTGAAAATAACTAGTCAATATCCTAATCTATATTTGACTTATTATTTTTTCATGTGCCTTAAAATTATTTATTTACTACTAAATTTTCACCACTCATCTCAGCAGGTATTTCAAGACCTAATTGAGTTAACATTGTTGGTGCAATATCTGCAAGTTTTCCATCATTTAGCTTCTTATTTTCTGTATGATTTGACACCCAAGTAAATGGTACTGGATGTGTAGTATGAGCTGTAAATGGATTTCCTGTTGAAAAATCTATCATAGTTTCTGCATTACCATGGTCTGCAGTAATAAATACGCATCCATCCATATCTAAAACCTTATTTACAACATTTCCTACACATTCATCAACTGCTTCTATTGCTTTAACGGCAGCTTCAACAACTCCTGTATGACCAACCATATCTGGATTAGCAAAGTTTAATATTATCATATCATATTTACCACTATCTAATCTGCTTAATAATTCCTCTGTTACTTCATACGCACTCATTTCTGGCTTTAAGTCGTAAGTTGCAACCTTTGGCGAAGGAATTACTATTCTATCTTCACCTGGATTTTCTTTTTCTACTCCGCCATTAAAGAAGAAAGTAACATGGGCATATTTTTCAGTTTCAGCAATTCTTAATTGATTTAATCCCTTACTACTTACATATTCTCCAAGGGTATTTGCTAAAGTTTGTGGAGTGTATGCAACATTTACACCTTCTAAAGTTTTATCATATTGAGTCATTGTTACAAAAGTAAGATTTAAAGTTTCTCTCTTAAATCCAACAAATTCTTTATCATTAATAGCTCTAGTTATTTCTCTAGCTCTATCTGGTCTAAAGTTAAAAAATATAACTGAATCTCCATTTTTAATATTAGCAGTTGAGTTTCCATTTTCAGTTATTATTGTTGGTAACACAAATTCATCAGTTTTATTATCGTGATATGAATTTTCCATAGCTTCTACCGCGCTATTTGCAGTCTCACCTTTTCCTAAAACTAATGCATTATATGCAAGTTCAACTCTTTCCCATCTATTATCTCTATCCATAGCATAATATCTACCGCTTACAGTTGCAATCTTTCCTACGCCTACTTCAGCCATAATTTCTTCAGTTTTTTCTATGAATTCTTTTCCTGATGAAGGTGCTACATCTCTTCCATCCATAAATGCATGAAGATAAACATTTTGAACTCCTTCTTTTTTAGCAAATTCCAAAAGCCCTCTTAAATGATCAATATGTGAGTGAACTCCACCGTCTGATAAAAGTCCCATTAGATGTAATGCTGATCCACTCTTTTTAGCATTATCCATAGCTATCTTAAGAGCTTTATTTTCAAAGAAATCTCCATCTGAAATTGCTTTTGTAATTCTTGTTAATTCTTGGTATACTATTCTGCCTGATCCAATATTTAAATGTCCAACTTCTGAATTACCCATTTGTCCTTCTGGTAATCCAACTGGTAGTCCACTTGCTTGTAGTTCTGAAGTTGGATATTTTTCAAGTAATTTATCTATATTAGGTTTTTTTGCTAAACTTACTGCATTTCCTTCTGATTTTGGTGCAATTCCAAAACCATCTAATATCATTAACATAACTGGTTTTTTTGTCATTTTCTCGTCCCTCCAAATATCTTTATTAAAAATTATAATATATTAAATATTATGAATTATTCTATATACTATTTATAATTTAAATTATATTATTTTTTTACACTTATTGCAACTTATAAAGGCTAAAATAGGTGTATATAACTTAAATAAGAGAATATAAATACTTTATTTGACTATAATAATAAAAATCGCTTAAAAAATAGAATTTTTAAAATTAAAATTTATTTTTTAGACGATTTCTATAGAAATATGTGATTTCTTAATAAATTCTATGGAAGGACTATATATTTATGATGATTAGAATCCGCAACTTTCTCCGATAATTACTACTGTAATATCTGTCAACATCGGTTTTCTTTTCATTACAGAATATAATCTACATATTCTGCTTTTAGAATGACAATCAACACATACTCCTGTTTTTAAACATGGATTTTCATATCCAGGTCTTTCAAGTCTTTTATTATTCATAGGAGATGCTATCGCCTTCAATCTTTCAAATGCTGCTGCTTCATCCTTGCATACTTTATCAACACTTACTACAATTATAACTTTTTTAGGACCAAAACTCATTGCTGCTACTCTATTCCCCATGCCATCTACATTTACAAGCACACCATCCAAAGTAATCGCGTTACTGCTACATAAATATAAGTCACTTAACATTTCTTCTTTTGCAATAGCTAACATTTCTTCACTACTTTGAGCTTCACCGTGATCTAATACCTTACCACCAATAGCCTTAACCTTATCTTGTATTCCCATATTTTTTATTGTCATTGATCCACCAAAACCCACTGTAGATTCAGATTTTACATGTTTCATAATAAAATCTGATACTTCATCTGTTGTTGACAAATAGATAGCATCAAAGTCATTTTTTATTAAAGCGTCCACTACCTTTTGTCCAACTGTTTTATTGTGCCAATTTTTCACTTCCATTGTTTCCATTTTTATTCCTCCTTATATTTTTTATATTATATTCCATTTCGTGTCAATATTATATTATATTATATAATAAAAAAAGCTATGAACAAAAAGTTCATAGCTTTAAAAAACATCTTAATAATTAGCTATTGCAGAGAAATCAGCAGCAACTAAACTAGCTCCACCAACTAATGCTCCGTCTATATCAGACATTTCCATTTGAGCTTTTATTGTGTTTGGTTTAACTGATCCACCGTATTGAATTCTTACTTTATCAGCAACTTCTGATCCATACATTTCAGCAACCATAGCTCTTATTGCTTTAATTGTTTCATTTGCTTGTTCATCAGTAGCAGTTTTACCTGTTCCGATTGCCCAAATTGGTTCGTAAGCAATAACAAGTTTTTCTGCTTGGTCATTAGTTAATCCAGCTATATCAACTTTGATTTGAGCTTCTATAACTGTATTAGTAGTTCCATTTTCTCTTTGTTCTAAAGATTCTCCACAACAAAGAATTGGAGTAATATTGTGTTCAAAAGCTTTTTTAACTTTTTTGTTTAATGCTTCATCAGTTTCATTGAAGTATTCTCTTCTTTCACTGTGTCCTAAAACAACATAATCAATTGCCATAGCTTGTAGCATTTCTG
>JAKBFR010000081.1 GCA_021837545.1 Bacillota bacterium
GAATTCAGAAAAAGATTTTTGGATAAATGATTTATTAGGTGGAAGAGATGTTGATGTATTAAAGGTACCTCATCATGGAAATGATACATCATCAACTGTAGACTTTATTAGATACTTAAAACCGGATATTGGAATAATAAGCAGATCAGATAAAAGCATAGTAAAAAATATTGCTTATAATAATTTGATTTCTAATGGAGTTAGTTTATATGAAACAAGTGCAAACGATGGAGTTTCAATATATGCAACACCAGAAAATTGGACAGTCTCAAAATAGATACCAGGGTGAAGACTTTACTTATGGGGATAATCCTGCCGAAATAAGGAGGCATGCATTTGTTTCAGTTACGGAAGATTTTGATGGGTGCTTCTAAGATCATAAGTTGTGCCCAAAATGCTTGCTTCAAAGGCGAGCTTTGAACAAGCGTTTTGGAACAACTTATAATCTAGAAGCACAGCCATCGAAATCTTCTCATGTAACATTACACAAACGCATGCCCCCTTATTTCTAGTTAGGAATATCCTAATAAGTATAGTAGATATTTAATATAATACAGATAAACAGGTACAAAGTTATACTTATACTATGAAAATATATCCAAACTAGAAATGCATGACCTTTATTTCGGTGGGACATACGCATAAGTACACTTTTCACTGTGGGTATCTATATAGAAGAATTCTATATAATTTAATTTGAAAAAAAGTTTCACATAAATATTAAATTTATGTGAAACTTTTTTGGGAAATAAGCACTAAATTAAAATGATAAACTTTAGTACTTATGTATTATGGGGTACAATTATTATTTTGACCAACATTAGCAAGTTTATTCAAATAATTTAAAAATAATATTTATAATTATTAATTGTAAACTATATAGTTAAAAAGTGTAGTAATTATTTTAATCGTTGTCTAAATCATAATCGTCAGGAAAAATCATATCTTCTGTGTAATCAAATTCTGCATTAGATATATTATTTGAAACAATAGGATCTACTGCTGGATTTGGCATATTTACTGGAAAATCAACACCAGTTCCACTTTCAACACTTTCATCACTTGGAGAATAATCAGTTCTTATTTTTGGTAAATAAGCATTTTTTACATTTCCAGAAAGATCAGTCATTAAATTTGGCGAAAGAGTAGTATTTAAATTTTGTTTAGAACTGCTTTCTAAATTTGTATTATTGGGTAATTTTTCTTTATTCATATTAATCGCTCCAATCTTAATTAATAATTCTTTCTAATTTCAATATATTTTCATATTTCATCATTATAGTTAGATTCATCAGAATCACCATCAGCATTTAAATCAATAAGCTGTGTATCTAGGTTTGTTCTAGAAATATTTGAGTTATTTTTATCTTTAATGTTTCTTTTACTCGAATTATTAGTATGGCTTAAATTTTCAGCATCAGAAGCTTCTAACGCTGTTGAGTAGATATCTGTTAATTTTGCTACAGCATAATCTTGTTGAGTTGGGTTAGAGGTAATCTTTTTTTTACTCACAATAATCACTCCTATCTTAATTAAATTGCCACGTATAAGTATAGTTTTAGTTTTGTTTATCTATATTTCTCTATAATGAAACTATGAATTAGATATGGTATTGGTAATAGAAGATTCAGATACTGAATTTGGGTTAGCAGGATCTAAACCATTTGCACGTTCAATACTTTCTTCACTTGGAGGATAATCAACTTTCAATTGCGATAGATAAGTATCTTTTATTTTTTCAGTATAAGAATCTTTTAGTTTTGATTGCTCAATATCAATTGATTTTTCTTCAGAATAATCTCGTGAAGTTAAGTTAGAAGGGGAATTTTCTTTATTCATAAAAATCACTCCTATCATAATTATTTTCATTTTTTACTTTATAGAAAGAAATAGTATTTGAAATTTCAGAGTAACTAAAAATAAAATATATAAGATTTAGTTACATTCTATTATTTGAAAAAAGAATCGTATTAATACATGAAATATATAGAAATATATATTCCTCCACCATAGGGAGATTTTATTATTTCCAGTGCCTTATTGATTTTACTTATGGATTTATACTCATACATTAAATCGAATTAGAGAATTTAAAGTACTAACAGTAAATGATAAATGATAAATTTAAAATCATTAAAAATTGAAAATTGAAAATTGAGCATTGACAATTGATAATTGAAAATTAAATTTCAAATATAACCATAACATGAGAAATAAGTAATTATTACTGTATTTAAAGAAAATTTATGATAAAATTATTTTATAATGGCATAGGAGGGATTTTATGAATAAAAATATAAAACGTATAATTGCACTTACACTTACTATTAGTGCGTTTTCAACAATTTCAGCTATAACACCAGGTACAGCTTTTGATATGACAACTAAGCCGGTGTATGCAGCTTCTTATTCTCCTAATGATGGCGAATTAAAATCATTAACTGTAAAATCATTAAACGGAGATACTCTTGATCTTCGCGATGGATATAATGGAAGTACTGTAAAATTAAATGAGGACAAGGAGTATTATGCAAAACTCACAACTGATAGTGATGGAATAAAAATAAGTTCAAAAGTAGAAGGTGATGGCTACATAGTAAAAATATTCACATCTGACAAAGCTGATGCAACAGCTTATGATCCAGGAGACGAAATTTTACTTGAAAAAGGGGATGCAACTCTTTATGTAAGAACTTATGAATCTGACTCAGCATTTAGAAAAGCAAAAAATACTTTAGATGATGTATCAATTTGTCAAGAAGAATACATTTTAAATGTTAGGAAAACTACAGAAAGTTCTTACGAAGATACAACTCAAGATCCTATATATTTATACAATATTAAACCTAGCACAGGAGATATAACTTTTATTAAAGGAAAGACTTCATATAATATGAAAGTAGATTCAGCTGTTGATAATATAAGAATTACAGCAACTCCAGAAGATAGTAATGATAGAGTTAGAATAAATGGAACACTAGTAGATTCAAGTGATAAATATAAAAAAGTTGTGGATTTAGCTGATGGAAAAAATGAAATTATAATAAAGGTTACAGATGATAAGGACAATCAAAGAACATATACATTAAATGTAACAAGAGGTGATTCATCAAGTGCTACTCAAGATGATATATATCTAGATGATCTTACCTTAAGTGAAGGAAGTATTGATTTTTCTCAAGATGAAACTTCATATAATGTAGATCTTGATCAAACAATTAGTGACATAACAATAGGTGCAAAACCAGAAGATGATAATTATGCAGTTACAATTGATGGAGATGAAGTAACTTCTGGGGACAATTATGAAAAGGATGTATCTTTATCTAAGGGTAAAAATACTATAGAAGTAATAATTCAAGATGAATTAAATGATAAAAAGAGAACTTATACCTTAACTATAAATAGAGGTACAGTAGCTCAAACTAATACATCAACAGACACTAAAACAACTGGTTGGGTAGAGACTGCTGACGGCTGGAAATATAATGATGAAAATGGAAAATTATTAAAGAATTCATGGTTATATGATAAAGATGCAAGCGTTTATTGTTATTTAAATTCAGATGGAATTAGAGAAACAGGATGGTTTAAAGATAAAGACAATTGGTACTTATTAAATGAAAAAGGTGCTATGTTAACAGGTTGGCAAAAGACAGATGGAAAGTGGTATTTGTTAGATACAAATGGGGCAATGAGGACAGGCTGGTATAAACAAGAAGCTGCAGTTGAAGGTAATAAAAATGATACTACTCCAATTACTACTTCAAGTGATCCCACTTCAAGCACTAACACAACAACTACCAATGCTGACACAACTAATGCTGATACTACAAAAACTGAAGGATGGTATTATCTAACTGGTGATGGTTCCATGAAAACAGGATGGTTACTTGACGGAAAGAATTGGTATTACCTAAATACAAATGGGATAATGCAAAAAGGATGGTTAATCAGTTCTAATTCAAAATACTATTTAAATGAAAATGGTATTATGGTAACAGGTACTCAAACAATTGATGGAAAAGAATATAAATTCACTACAAGTGGAGTCTTAATAATCTAGTTTATATATACACAGGGTAAAAACTGTACTTATGTGGATAATCCGCCGAAATAAGGGGGCATGCATTTGTTTCAGTTACTGAAGATTTTGATGGGTGATTCTAAGATTACAAGTTGCACCCAAAATGCTAGCCTCAAAGGTAAACGCTCACGGAGAAAGTTCGAAGAACGAAATGTAAAATGCCCACAAGGGGAAAGTTCAGGAGGCCAAATATAAAATTTGGACCTTCACTTTTCGATTCTCACTTTTTGAACAAGCATTTTGGAACAACTTCTAATCTAGAAGCACAGCCATAAAAATCTTCAACGTAACATTCCACAAAAGCATGCCCCCTTATTTCTAGTTGGGTATATTTTCATAGTATAAGTACAATTTCAGGTATATTTACTTTTGATATAGGTAAAAATATTAAATAATTACCTATATCAAAAGTAAATAGGTAAAAATATTAAATAATTACCTATGTTAAAATTAAATAGGTAAAGATATTAAAACATTACCTATATTAAAACTAAACAGGCAAAAATGTTAAAACATTACCTATATTAAATTAAAGCAGATAATTTTATAACTTATGATATCTATAAGAATAAAAATAATGATGGAAAGGAAGAGCAAAAAGTGCTGAAGAAATTACCACCAAATGTAGATTTTAATACTGTAAATATATTAAAGCAATTGGCAAGGACAAATAGAGCACTTGCTGAACTCAAAGGTTATGCAGATACAATACCTAATAAACACATATTAATAAATGCGATTAATATAAATGAAGCAAAAGATAGTTCTGAAATAGAGCAAATTATAACAACTCATGATGAGCTGTATAAAGCACTTACATATGACAAAATGGCGACAATACCAGCGAAAGAAGTTGTAAACTATAGGACTGCATTATGGCACGGATATCAATTGGTAAAAGAAAAACAAATTTTAACTACTAATATGTTAGTTGAAATTCAAAGTATAGTTGAGCAAAGTAATGCAGGAATACGTAAATTACCAGGGACTGCTCTTAGAAATGCTTCAACTGGAGAAGTAGTATATACACCACCACAATCTGAAGAGGATGTAAGAAATTACTTATCTAATTTAGAAATTTATATTAATGAAGATGAAGATGAAGTAGACCCATTAATAAAATTAGCTATAATACATTATCAATTTGAAGCAATACATCCATTTTATGATGGTAATGGAAGAACCGGCAGAATAATAAATGTATTATATTTAGTTCTTAAGGGGTTACTTGATAGTCCAATATTATATTTAAGTAAATACATCCTCGAGAACAAAGCTTTATATTATAAATTACTAAAGACTATGCAAGATGATTCTAATAATTGTGAAGGATTTGTAATATTTATATTAAAAGGTATTGAAGAAACTTCTTTGGATACTTTTAAAGTAGTTAAAAAAATAGTTGAAGAAATGAATAGTTATAGTGATGAATTAAAAGAAAAGTTACCACAAATATATTCAAAGGAATTACTGGAGTTATTATTTTTTGAATTTTATACTAAAACTTCATATATAGAAGATGGGCTCAGAGTAAGTAGAAAAACAGCAGTAAGCTATTTGAAGAAATTAGAAGAGAATAATTTTTTATCTTCGCAAAAAATAGGAAGAGAAAAAATTTATTGCAATGATAAGTTATTTAAGGTGGTAAAAGAAAGTAACAGTCATAAATAATATTACATGAATATATTTTTGGTGATTAACTTAATGAAAAATTAATAATTTGATAATAAAAAATTTAGAACTATATAGTATACTTGTTAGTATATACAAATATAGTTCTATATTTATAATTAAATTTAAATGTGGTACAATTACTTTATAGTAGGAAAGTTACTATAAATAGTATAAAAACTAGTAAAGTAACAATTAGTTTTATAGATTATACATACCATCAATATACAACAAGAATATAAGTTATAAATATAAATGGAGGTAGAAAATGCATAAAAAGATTAAACATATAATTGCAGTAAGTCTTATAATTGGAGCTGTTTCAGGGGTTTTGCCAGCAAATAATTTTATATTAGGTACTACAAAGGCTTATGCAGCAACATATAAAAGTGCGAGTACTGGGGAGTTAAGTTCATTAACGGTAAGTACAAGTAGCAATAGTGAACTTGAACTACGTGATACTTATACTGGCGATAAGGTTTCATTAACAGGGCAAAGTGATTATTATATAGAACTTAAAAGCTCTCATGTAATTCAAATAAATGCAGAGGTAAAGGGAAGTGGACAGGTAGTTAAAGCTTTTACTTCAGGTAGTAAAATTGAAAAAGGTGAAGATGTTGGAACGGATATTAATATTGATTCCACATATAAAGATATTTACTTAAGAACTTATAACAGTGAAGCGGATTATGAAAAAGCTTATGATAATGGAGATGTGTCTGATTGTGAACAAGCTTATGTAATACATGTAAAAAGATCAGTAGCTGTTTCTGAGACAGAACAAGATAGGGAATATGCATATTTACAAAATATCCATTTAAGTGATGGAAGTGTTAATTTTTCAAAGAATCAAACTTCTTATGATGTAAATGTTAATGAAGATGTTCAAAAAATAACTGTTAGAGCAACTCCAGAAGATAATGAGGATACCGTTGAAATTAATGGAAATGTTGTAAATGAGGATGATAATTTTGAGAAAACAATAAGCTTAGATAAAGGAAATAATACTATAGATATATATATTGAACATAGTGATGGAAAGAATGATGAAGATACAACTTATACATTAAATGTATATAGAGGAAATATAGCAGCTTCAACTACTTCTGCAAGTACAACTTCAAACACTCAAAACTTTGAAATCCAAAGTGATGTAAATAGTCTTAATGTTTGGCAAAGAGTTGATGGCAAATGGAGATATATAAATGGCTCTGGAGATGTTTTAAAGAATCAGTGGTGGTTTGATAAAAAAACTCAAAAAAATTATTACTTAAAAGAAGATGGATATAGAACTACAGGCTGGCTAAATGATAACAATAATTGGTACTATTTTAATGATAATGGAGAAATGCAAACAGGTTGGATAAGTATAAATAAAAATTGGTATTACTTAAATCAAAGTGGAGCAATGAAAATGGGATGGTTAGAAGATTCTACTGGAAATTGGTATTATCTTGATAATAGTGGAGCTATGAAGACTGGATGGATTGAAAATTCAGATGGAAGTTGGTATTACTTAGATTCATCAGGGAAAATGATTGAAAATTCAAAAATTAATAATGCACAAGTGTAAGATTGTGACTTATGTGGTAAAATTAATATATATTTTAATTGCAATTGTCAATTATCAATTATCAATAGACAATTGAAGATTTACAATTAGTGCTTTTAAATTGCCAATAAAAATACAATTTATGTGGAGGGGAAAATATGAATAAAAATGTAAAAAGAATAGTTGCAATAGCATTAGCAATTGGTACTGTTTCAGCAGTGGCACCAGCTACAAATGTTAATTTATTAACTACAAAGGTTTATGCAGCAACAAATGAGGAAGATACATTAACTGACCTGACATTGGAGACATCAAGTGGTAATAATATAAAACTTTATAGTGCTAGCAGTTATGATAGTTCTGACAAAGTAAATTCTGATGAAGTAGATACTGATACACCATATTATGCAAAAACTTCATCAGATACTGTTAATTTTTCAATTAAGGGACCAAGTTCAAAATATGTAAGAGTATTTACAAGTACTTCAGATTCTGCTAAAGGTAAAAAAATCAGCAGTGATTTCAGCTTATCAGGTACAACAACCTTTACAATAAAAGTATATGGTGAAGATCCAGGTACAAGTGTAAGAAACGATGAAGATAGTGATTATGATTTATTAAACACATATAAAGTTAAAGTAAAATATACAGGAACTGATACTTCAAGTAGCAGCAGCTCAACTAGTACAAACAGTGATATGACAGCATCTGATTATGACAGCATTTATTTAGATAGACTTAGTGTAGATGGTAAAACAATCACTTTAGCAGAATCAAAAATTAACTATACTTACAGTGTAGACAGTGATGTTGATACAGTAACAATTAAAGCAATGCCAGAAGATACAGATACAGAGACAGTTACAATTGATGGTCAATCAGTAGATGATTCTGATAACTACAAAAATGATGTATCTTTAAAAAAGGGTGAAAATAAAATTGAAATAGACCTTACAAATGATAATAATGAAGAAAGATTATATACTTTAACTATAAATAGAGGAAGTACTACTTCAACTAGTACAGGCACTACAACAAATACTACAACTTCAACTCCAAGCACTGCAACTGATGTAACTACTACAACTGTTAAGTCTCAATGGCTAAAAACAAACGGAGTATGGCAATATAATGATGCAACAGGAAAGACAGTAAAGAATAGTTGGGTACAAAATTATTATTTAGACGCTTATGGAAACATGACTACTGGATGGTTAAATAACAATGGAAGTTGGTACTATTTAGGAACAGATGGAGCTAAGAAAACAGGATGGCAATCAGTCGGTGGAACATGGTACTATTTAGATACAGCAGAAGGAAGAATGCAAACTGGTTGGATGAAAGATATAACTGGAAAATACTACTACTTAAATAGCAATGGTTCTATGGCTTATAACACTACAATTGGTGGATATAAATTAGATGCTACTGGAGCTTGGACAGGTAGGTAAGTGAGTGAATGTGAGTAGGGTTTCATTAGAATTATGATATAAAAAACCCGAATAATACAACAAAAGGAATGTTTATTAATAAACGTTCCTTTTGCTTTAATTAAATAAGATTCCATAATTCGCGAAAATTATCAGATTCCATTTGTTTAATATATATGTTGAGAAAATAATTATTCATTGTCAATTTCAAAAGTTATATAATAATTCTAGTTATAATTGAGCATTGATAATTTCAACATATATAATTAAATAAATCAATGGAATCTATATTCGAATGCAATATTTTATGGCATGAGAATATATTTAAGTATATACTAGATTTATCGGATAGCTAGCATCATAATTAATTTAACTATGGAAATAATAATTAAAATGGGGGGATAGCATATGAATAGAAATATAAAAAAAATAGTTGCAATAACTTTAGCATTTGGAATTATTTCAGCAGCATTACCAGCTGTTAATGTGAAATTTTTTACTACAAATGCCTATGCATCATCTAGTCCAGATAATTTAGATCGCTTAAAGTTAATGGACAAGCATAATAATAATATACAACTATATGATAGTACTGATTATACAAGTAGCGTAGCCAATGATGATATACATGAAGGTAATACTTATTATGCAGAAGCTACCACAAGTAAAGTTAAAATAGATATAAGTGGAGCAGATGAAGCTAATGTTAGAATATTTAAGGGAGATTCTGAAACACCATATGAAGTGGGTGATGAAATCACACTTTCATCGGGAATTACAAGACTTAAAGTGAAGGTATATACAAATTCTTATGATAGTTACAATGATTATAAGGATGCAGAGAGCTCGGGTTATGATCAATATTCTTTAAAAGTAGAGTATATAAATGATAATTTTGATAATGAAACAGACAAGCTAGATAATTTAGAAATAGTAGATGACAATGATGGAGCCTTAACTTTATATAAAGCCAGTGATTACAAGGATGAAGTAGCTACTGATGTAGTAGAAGAAGGAAAAACTTATTATGCGAAAACTTCATCAGATGTAAGTGTTAATATTGTAGGACCTGACGAAGAATATGTAAAGATTTTTAAATCTACAGCTGATTCAGCTAAAGGTGTAGATCCAAGAGATACTATTAACATTTCATCAGATAAGACTCTTACTGTAAGAATATATAATACAGCACCAGATTCAGATATAACATATGGTGATGACGAAACTGTTATAGGGGAATATAAAATTAATTTAAAATATACAGGTGTAGCTGCATCTGGAACAAGTAGCTTAACGACAATAGATGGAGATGCTGATGCAGCACAATATGACAAAATATATTTAGCAAAGCTAAGTATAGATACCCGCCTGCTTGAATTATCAGATTCAAAAGTTAAGTATGTTTACAATGTTGACAGTAATGTAGATCAAATAACAGTAAGAGCAACACCAGAAGACAATGACTATAATGTTATAATTGATGGTAAAACAGTTACGAAAGATGGCAATTATAAAGCAATATTAAAATTAGTTAAAGGTGAAAATAAATTTAAAATAGAAATTAATAACACTGATGGTGATGAAAGGATATATACTTTAGTTATCAACAGAGGAAGTGTAGCTCAAACAACAGCAACTAATACTGATGGAAATACAAACAAAGTAAGCCAATGGGTAAAGGTAAATAATCTTTGGCAGTATAATGATGGAGCAGGAAATCCAGTAAAGAACAACTGGGTACAAAACTATTATTTAAAATCAGATGGTAATATGGCAACTGAATGGTTAAACATAAATGGTAGCTGGTACTACTTTGGTGTAGATGGTGCTAAGAAGACAAGTTGGCAAAAAGTTAATGGAATATGGTACTACTTAGATACAGCAGAAGGAAAAATGAAAACAGGCTGGTATAAGGATTTTGATGGAAAATGGTATTACTTATATAGTGATGGGTCTATGGCCTACAACACTACGGTAGGTGGATATAAATTAGGTGCTAGTGGAGCTTGGATTAAGTAGATAAGTGAGAATCCAAATCTGGTATTTGGATATTCGAACTTAGTTAACTCGTGCATACGTGTTAACTTCCTTAAA
>JAKBFR010000082.1 GCA_021837545.1 Bacillota bacterium
AAAACTCTTTTTAGCTTCGCCTTGTTGTTTCATTATAAAATATAAAGCTCCAACAATGTCTAAGCCTTCAAAACCTGCTACTACTGCTGGAATATTATATTTATCTACAATAAATTTAAAATAGTCTGCACCCTTTACTGCTGCTACATGTCCTGGACAAATTAATCCCTGTATATTGTGATTAGGATCTTTAAGTATATGATGCAAGATTGGCTCCATTCTCTTCATTCCTATTAAAAAGGAAATATTTTTTATACCTTTTTCCTGTGCCATCTTTATGGCTAGAGCAATTAGAGGAGTTGTTGTTTCAAATCCTACTCCAAGAAAAATTATCTCTTTATCTTTATTTTGCTTAGCCAGTGTTATTGAATCTAAAGGAGAATATAACACTCGAATGTCTTTTCCCTTTTCTCTTTGCTCAATTAAATTTTCTTTACTTCCTTTTACTTTCATCATGTCTCCAAAGGTACTTAAAATCACATTTTGATGATTAGAAAGCTCTATAGTTGCATCTATATAACTTTCTGAAGTAACACAAACTGGACATCCAGGACCAGATAATAAGTGTATGTTTGGTTCAACTAATTGTCTAATTCCCAATTTTGAGAGAGCTTGTGTATGAGTTCCGCAAACCTCCATAACATTAAAACCACTAATTGGAGACTTTTGAATTTTTTTTATCATACCTTTAATCAAGGTTTGTTTATTCATCTTTTTCCTCACCATCTAGTATTGATTGAAATATTTTCTGTAATTCTTCAAAATAATCCTTATCAATCTTTTGAATAGCACATCCTGCATGAACTAAAACATAATCTCCTACTTTTAAGTCTTCAATAAGTTGAACATTAACTTTACTCTCTAATCCCATAATATCTATTATTGCACTATAATTATCTACATCTATAATCTGAGCTGGCACTGCAAGGCACATATATCTCCCTTCCTTCTCTATAATTAGGCACATTCAAAAAAATAACAAGTCCCTCTGCCAGCCTATTTTCTTTCATGTGCCTTACACTGTAAATTGTTCATTGTTTTTCATAATTGCATTTGCAACATGAAGTTGTCCAAAAGAAATTCCTCCATCATTAGTAGGAATTTGTTCATTATAAAAGACTTTAAATTCTTGCTTAATTAGATTTTTATATATCCTTTTTAAAAGATATTCATTTTCAAAAACACCACCACTAAGAACAACCTTATTTATATATTCTTTTTCTCTTAACTTACATACTAAAGCACATGAAGATTCAATAAGTGAGTTATGAAATCTCGAAGATATTTTAGAAATCAGCTCTTTTTTTTCAACATCTTTCAATATTCCTTCTATAATACCTTTATATTGAATCTTAAAAATACCATCATCCTCTTTGATATTCCATAAATAACTTTCATAAGCTTCATCTTCAATAACATTCTCTAATTCTATTGCAGCTTGCCCATCATAAGATATATTATTTCTAATTCCGCATAGTGCTGCTACTGCATCAAACAATCTTCCGACACTAGAAGATAAAAAGCAATTTACATTGGAATTTAAGGCTTGTTTAACTACTTCGATTTTTTCATTTTCTACATCTCGAATTATTTCTAATGGATCATAACCCAAAGCATATAAATAACTTGCAGCACATCTCCAAGGCTCTTTTATAGCTTGTTCTCCTCCTTGAATATTTACATATTCCAATTGTCCTACTCTTTTAAAAAATCTTCTATTTCCAATAAGAAATTCTCCACCCCATACTGCTCCATCAAGTCCAAATCCAGTGCCATCAAATATAATTCCAATTACATTATCATAAATAGAATGCTCAGCCATGCAACTAACCATATGAGCATGATGATGCTGAACTTCTACTTTTCTTATTTTCTGTTCCTTTGCATATTTAGTATTTAAATATGATGGATGCATATCATGTACAATTAATTCTGCATTAATATCAAATAAATTATTAAAATGTCTCAGCATATATTTAAAATTCTCATAACAATCAAGTTCTCCTAAATCACCTAAATACTGACTTAAATATGCATATCCATTTTTAGAAACACAAATTGTATTTTTCTGTTGACATCCAACTGCTATAATTTGTCTATTTGTATTAATTTTCATTGTATATGGAGTATACCCTCTACCTCTTCTAATCACCCTTTCTCCTTCATTTATAACCTTTACAACAGAGTCATCTTCTGGAACATAAATTTCTCTATCATGAATTAAAAAATAATCTGCAACTTTATTTAAATGTTTTACTACTTCTTCATTTTTATATTCCATTATCATCCCACTTATATTTCCACTAGTCATAATTAAAAGATTTAGTTTTTCATTAAACAACAAATGATGAAGAGGTGTATAAGGCAACATCACGCCTAAATTCTTTTGCCTTGGTGCTATAATCTCTGGCACTGAATAAGGATATTTCTTTTTTAATATTAAAATAGGTCTCTTATTACTACTTAATACTTCCTCTTCCCTATCAGATATATAGCAAATTTCTTTAATAATTCCAATATCTTTTGCCATCAAAGCTAATGGTTTATCTTTTCTATATTTTCTATTTCTAAGGATATTAATAGCTTGTTCATTTCTTCCATCACAAACTAGATGAAATCCCCCAATTCCCTTAATTGCTAATATTTTTCCTTCTTCAATAAGTTTAATAGTTTCTTTAATAGGATCTTCACACTGAATTTGCTGCCCTTTGTTATTTGTCAGAAAAAGTTTAGGACCACATTTTTCACAGCAGTTTGGCTGAGCATGGAATCTCCTGCTGATGGGATTATCATATTCTTTTTTACAATCTTCACACATAGAGAAGTCTTCCATGGTGGTATTTTGTCTATCATATGGCAAAGCTTTAATAATTGAATACCTAGGACCACACTGAGTACAATTTGTAAAAGCATATCGAAAACGAGAAGTTCCTTTCTTTTTAATATCCTCTAAACACTTAGAACAAGTCGCTATATCAGGTGAAATAAACTTTACTGCATTTTTCTGATTAACACTTTCCTTAATCACAAACTTGCCTTTATTAATATATTTAGAAATGAGCAAATCATCTTTAATATGGATACACTGAACCTTTTCTATCTTAGCAAGATTAGGTGGTCTTTTTATGACATCCAATATAAAATATTTGATATTCTCTCTTTTACCTGAACAATCAATTACTACAGCACCACCTATATTTTTAACATATCCATAGATTTTGAAATCATTTGCTTTTTTATATACAAAGGGGCGAAATCCAACCCCTTGTACAATCCCATAGATTTTTACTATATATCTCATATCTTTAAGACCTTCTTCTATGTTGTTCTAATTTTCACTTTGTTCTCCTTGAATACTTTTAAGAAGAGCAATTTGATCTTGTATATCCTCCCTTTGTACATTAATTTTTGTCCATTCTCCAACTAAATCCCCACAAGTATGCTGAAGATGATCATAAAGATTGTCCGAATGTATATGACTTCTGTGATTTACTATAACAGTGAATGTTTTAACTTTATTAATATTATTGGCTGAACATATGTTTTTTAATTCCTCTGAAATCTTACTTAATAAAATAGTATCATGCATATCTTTTCACTATCCCTTCATTTAATTTTTATAATATATTTTTCTATTTTATCTAAAATCTCTTTAGAGATGACTTCTAATTTTTCTTTTAATACAGAACTTAAACCAAAACCAAATTCAACTTCTTTAATCTCAATTGCATAAATTTCTCCTTTAACACTTGGATAATAAAGTTTTAATAAATCTAAAAAACTATAATTATGTTGCGAATATCCTTTTTTCTTAGAAATAAAAGTATTTAGTGGCAAACAAGTAATTTCACCAGGTTTCTTTCCATAATATGCTGCATCTAAAATAAAAATATAATCATCTCTTTGTACATTAGAAATGCTATATTGAACATCAGTTTCTCCATAAATAACTTTGATGCCTTTTTCTAATAGTTTTTCTTCTATTTCTTTTCCTACTTCAATGCCAATAGCATCATCTTTCATTAAAACATTTCCAATAGCTATAACCTTAATATTAGAGTTTCTATTTACCATAATATCTATTTCTCCACTTTCTATAGATATACCAATTATAAGTTTAATTTGTATTCTCCAGCAACCGAAACAACAGAGTATTCCTTCTTTCGGCGAGTTATCACATAGGTATGATTTTTAACTTGTTTATCTATACATATGTCTTCAAACTAAAACCTCTATTATTTCTGTATCTCCTGTATCTCCAATTAAATGAGTTGCACAAGATACACAAGGATCAAATGATCTTACAATTCGTCCAATTTCTATAGGTTCTTTAATATTATTTAATTTAGTTCTAATCAAAGCTCTTTCTATGGTTCCAGGGCGATTTGATAGATCTTTAGGAGATAAATTCCATACAGTAGGTGTTATTATATTGTAATGATTAATAACCTTATTTTCTATTGCAATCCAATGCCCAAGAGCACCTCTAGTTGTATCTGTGAGACCTATCCCATAAGCTTTTTCTGGAATATCATAAACCTTTTGATTATTTGGTTTTAACTCTACCCTTTCAGCAAGCTTTTTCATTATTCCTAGTATCTTTCCTGTTTCTAACACCCTTGCAATATTTCTATCCATACAGGAATGTCCATTTGTGTATTCTCCACTGATGATTAACCGTGCTAAAGGACCAACCTCCATAGGCAGACCTAAATAACGAGGAGCTTTTATAAAAGTGTATGCATCTAATTTAGATAAATCCACTTCCTCTAAATTTTCATCTTTCTTATACCATGAATAATGAATTTGTTCTGTGATTTTATCTGGTTCTAAGGGATATTTAACATTATCTTTAATTACCCCTGGTTTAACATAAGTAATCTCTGGATCTTCATATTTATCAAAAACACCATAGCTCATGAAATATGGATAAGATATTCCCTTTTTAAAATAATCAGGATAATATTTAGAAATGATTTCTACATCTTCTTTCATTGTAGTTGTTACAAATGATTGTATATTTTTAATGATGCTTTTTACCTTTTCTAATTTATATGCATCTATATTTACCGTAACTCCACCTACAAAAATCCCATGACTATGAGGAGCTTTCCCGCCAAGAATTGCAAGCCCTTCATGAGCTAATCTACTAAGCTCAATACTTTTAACATAATGTTCTTCTATTTTTTTATTTATTTTTTCTGGAAGTCTGTAATCACTATACTGCTCTGATTCTAGCAAGTTCACACTAGAAATTTTTACATAGCTAGGAATGGATAGTAGATAAAAATGTCTTAAATGATTTTGTACGAATTCAAAACCGTGCATAATATCTCGAATGTAATTATCATTTAAACTAACGGTTATTTTTAATGCATCTTCTAATGCTAAGGTTGAAGCCATAGCATGAGCTGTAGAGCATATGCCACAAATTCTCTCTGTAAAATATACAGCATCTAAAGGTGATCTTCCTTTTAACATTTTTTCAAATCCTCTAAAAAGCAATCCGCTTGCATTTGCTTCTACAATTGTATTTTTCTTCACTTTTGCTTTTATTTCTAAAAACCCACTGATTCTTGTAACTGGATCAATAGTAATTATTTTACTCATGAATCCTCCTTGTACCTTACAAAAGGTTCCATTCCATCTGGAAAATGTTGTGTAGCACAACCAATACAGTTAGTATTATCTCCAATAGGCCAATTCACATAGCCATTCCACTTTCGTCTAGGGCAATCAGTTTTTGTAACTGGCCCTCTACAACCCAATTTAAACATACATCCTTCTTCACCAAACTTTTGTGCAAAAATACCTTTATCAAAAAATCCTCTTCTTGTACAATTATCATGAATTGTAACTCCATAAAATAGGAGAGGTCTTCCTTCCTCATCTAATTCAGGGATACCATAACCAATCAAATGCGCTAAAGTACCAACTACCCAATCTGGATGACAAGGACATCCAGGCAATTTAATTACTTGCCTATTTAAGACTTCTTGCACACTCTTACATTCTGATGGGTTTGGCTTTGCTGCTGAAATCCCACCATAAGAAGCACAAGTTCCTACTGCAACTACATATTTTGCTTTTCCTCCAGCCAATAGTACTGCTTCTAAAGCCGTAATCACTTTCCCTTTATAATTAGCTACAATGTTACAACGTCCATTTTCCTTTGTTGAAACTGCACCATCAATAAGTAATATAAATTCTGTATCTAATGTATCTAGAAACTTTTCAAAAGCAAAATTTCCTTCTGCAGCCATAAGTGTATTATTAAAAGTAAAATTCACAATATCAGTTAAGATATTATAAAGCCCTGGATTTTCACTATTAAGCAAAGAAATTATATTTCCTGAGCAGCCTGTTACTTCTAACCAAATAGCATTCATCTTTTTAGTGTTTTTATTTTTAACCATTCCCACAACATCATCTGCAAGTCTCTTTGAGGTTTGAATTTTAACTTCAGTAAGTGGACATCCATACTCACCAGTCAACTTAATTCCTCCAATAGATATTACTTTACCAACTTATTAAGAATTAAACTCTTTTTGTTGCCTATAAGTTCTGTAATAGCTTTAAACTCAAAATAAATAGACATAACCACCCCTCAAATGTTTCTATGTCTAAAGTGTATGATTATAATAGTGTAAAAATGCTTTAATATATAATCTAATAATATTAATTAACACCATACTATATCTATAGACTTAATCATTTCTACATATAAAATATATAAAATTGCTCTTCAAAAAAGTTCTTTAAAGTATATTTATGATTTACAAACTTAAATAAAATAAATTGTAGGACTATACATAATTATCCTTGTACTAACATTATCATTTTGGCTGCATATTTATATATATATATATATAATAAATATAATATTGTGTATTAAATTATTTAGGAGATAAATATGTACAGTGATATATCAAAACATAATAAATACTCCATAAATTTACCATATCCAGAACCGATGATAGAGATGCAAAACATAGAGTACGCTAACATTCTTTTAAAGGACTATGCTGGAGCAGTTAGTGAATTTACTGCTATTAGTTTATATGTGTATCAACATTTTGTTAGCGAAGACCAATATAAGGATTATGCAGAACTTATCGGTGGAGTCTCTGTTACAGAAATGAATCATTTGGAACTTCTAGGTAAGACTATTAAATTAGAAGGAATTAAACCCATGTATATTGATAATGCTTCACCTCACGGAAAGCTTTGGAGCCCTATGTATGTTAACTATACTACTTATATAATAGCAATGCTTAAGGAAGATATTAAAGCTGAAAAGAAGGCAATAGAAAATTACAGATATCATATTTCTTTGATACAAGATAGGCATATCATTAGATTGCTTGAAAGAATAATTCTTGATGAAGAACTTCATCTCAAACTATTTACTCAAGAATACGAAAAATATAGCAATTTATGTTAGCATAATAATAAAAAACAGCAATTTAAAATTTGTTCTGTTAAGTGCCTACGTACACGTTAAAATAATATAAAAAATGGGCACTTAAATATAATAAAATTTCCATTTGTTTGTTTACAATTTGCAAGACTCCTAGTGGAACAATATGTATGAAAGGAATTAAATCTTCTTTATTGGTTTATTTCAAAAGCTTTTAGATCGTTATTGCATGCTATAAATTTAATCCCTCTATAACTTAAAGCTTCTGTTGTATTCCTGAAAAATAATTTAGACTTCACATATTATATTAATCTTATCTGTAATAATGTGAAGTCTATAAATAATTTATTTATTATATTTTCCTTAGATATAAAACCTGCCAAGTTTTCTACTGGTGCTCCATCTTTAAATATAATCATAGTTGGAACTGCTGATATTATGGATATATGTTTTCTACTGTAAAATAAAATTAAAAATGCGTAATGTTTTTAGTAATTCCACTTCACTCCACCCCTTTGGAGTATATTCTGAAGAATACTTATGGTAATATGGTTTAGAATAACTTATTATACTTTTATTTAGTAGATCTATAATTTTCCTTTCCGTATAAAATATTTTATCTGTTTGTTTCTTAAAAGCCTTATAAAAAAATACGAAATAATTATAAAACCTATTAATTCAGGAAAGTAATAACTTGGGTCTGTAATAAGTCTAAGAATATCACTGCTTACCCAATTACCCTCTACTCTCACAGGAAACTTCCATCCGAAGTGTGGCCAAAACAATATATTAGGATATAACCACATACTATCTAATATTAAATGGATAAAACTACAAATTCCCAATAATAAAATATTATTTTTGCCACGTTTATTTATCATATATAAACCAATCACTATCAATAAAAGAGAAAATAATAATGTATGCCCAAAAATGCGGCTATTATGAAATATACTAAGAAATAAGCCTGCCCCAATTGGTTTATCTATAATATCAGGTAATATTGATCCAATCAAAGCAATTCTATAATCAATTACATTAGATACTCGGACCATATCTTTAAGCATTTATTTCTAGTCAAATTATTATTAATAACCTTGATTCATCTTACTCTTGTCTAATAGCTTAGATATACCAGTTTTTTCCCAATCTTCTATCTCACCAATAGCTTCCTGAAAAGTCATTCCTTGCCCTACAAATATACCTATCATAATATATTTCTGAAATAAATGCTCTAAATTAACTCCTCCATCAGCTTCTTCCAATGCCTTACCAACTAATGGGGTAATATACCCAATCCAATCATCTGGACTAAAATCATAGGTATCTACCAACGCTATTCTAGTTGCAGATGCAATATTCTTATTTTTACTTTCTGTAAGTATACCAACCTTAGGTATTCTGCTAAGTTTTTTAATCACTCCATGATGAGAATTAAATTCCTTTGTTAAATCTTTACCAGCAGTAAGATCAAAGTGCTTTCCCCCAGCCCAAGCTTCTACCTTGCTTAAATCATAAACTGTCCCCTCAACTGCCACATAAGCTGGTTTTCCATTACTTCCATCATATAGTGATAATTCTTCCAGAGTAAATTGCTTTTGTTGCCTGCAATAATTATCTCCTATAAGTTCTCCAATAGTTTTGAATTCAAAATCGCTAAACATAGACACCTCTTAAATATTTTTATCTATAAAGTTTATTAATACAATATATAAAAAATGTATAACAATCTTACAAATATAAATTCAACTATAACATTGTTAAATATTTATGACAAATATCTGTCACAAAATTGTAATATAATATTTATTTGAACTTACTTTATATATGGGGAGGCGAAAAAAAATTATGCAAAAGAGGAAAAAATTATTAATATTTTCAACATCTTTAATCTTTTTATCTATATTTATAATCTCCCATCCACTTTTATATTATAAGTTGTTAGATAAAAAAATAATTATAAAAAATGGCACTGTATATGCTAGTTCACTTCCAGAAAGTAGTTTTAAGAGTGCCTATACTCCAAAAATCAAGTTTGAAGATAGACCTGTAACTAAAGTTAATAATGTAAATATAACTATTTTAAATGGTTATAAAATCACAAATGTTCCTATGCTTCTTAAATCTCAAAGATATTATGTACCACTTAGTTTTATCTGTAGTAAGCTCAACTATAATATTGATACTTCTAATAACAAAATATTATTATCTAACAAAAACAATAAAATTTCTCTAACTGAAAATTCTTATACAAAAAGTACTGGGACAGGCTATCTTCGTGGCAATTTATTAAATAACAACGATATAAATTATATATCAATCTCAGATATTGAGGAACTTTTTGATCTAATTGCTGTTTTTGACTTTAAAAATAATAGTATTAGTCTACTTGATAATAGCATTAAATCGCCTGATAATTCTTCAGTATCTTATAGTGATAAAGTTGCTTTAGTTAGATTGGAAGATTTCGGCGGTGGTGGTAATTATGCTATTGATAAAAATCAAACAAAAGTAAAATGTATGGCTAATCTTTTTTACTCTCAAGGAATGAAATTCCATGTCAGCTGGATTCCTAGATTTAAGTCGCCAGCAGATAATATTGATAATGATTTATTAAAAAATGATAATATTGCGAATGTAGGTTTTGTTAACCTCTTAGATTATTTGATTAATAATGGTGCTGAAGTAGGGCTTCATGGATATACTCATCAACATGGTGACGAAAAAAGTGGACCAGGTAATGAATTAACTAAAGACATAAATAATACTGATTCTGAAACAAGAGCTATAATTGAAAATGGACTTGATACTGCAAGTGCTTTAAATATTCCTATTACATATTTTGAAAGTCCTCATTATGGGGAAACTGAACTTCAAAAGAATGTTATTAAAAATTATTTTCAATTTATATTTGAGCCTTTCGATAGTGTGACAAACAATATATATGATCCAGATGACGATCATTTATTTGTTCCAACACCATTAGGATATGTCCATAATTCAGACCCAACTTCTATAATTGATGGACTTAATAATGCTGACCCTGCCACACTTCATAGTTTTTATTATCATCCATTTGTTGAATTAAAATATATAGATTTTAATACTAACAATAATAAACTTAATATAACTTATGATGAAAATTCACCACTACAAAAAATAGTTAAAACTCTTAAATCTGATCAGTATACAACTATTCATATTGATGAACTTAAATCTAAATAAATATAAAATTTTAATACCATTTAAACTTAGAATTATAAGTTTAAATGGTATTAAAAATATCAACATATATTATGCTATTTTGTATATTTTTTCATTAAATCTTCTACAGTACCGCCAAATTTTATAGCTGTAGCAATTACATCTATTCTCTTTGTGACATCGCCTTTACCGATAGCTTGAGCTCCCA
>JAKBFR010000083.1 GCA_021837545.1 Bacillota bacterium
CCAAAATTCTTTTTACTGTCTTATTCATTATTTACTATCCCCTTTACTATTTATAATCATGATAATTTTACCCTTTTATTATTTCTCTGATGTCTATAGTTTATTTCTGTTTATAGAATAGTATAATATTCCTTTGTTAACATTAATTTATTAATAGGTAAAATAGTTGTAAACAAAATGTTAAAAAATAACAAATAAAAAAAATGAATCATGTATCAAAATACATAATTCATTTTCCATTTATATATAAATAATGTTTTTTACTAAATTAACAACATTCTTTGCTTCCTCAGCTTGCTTCTTAGGGACTTTAAATGAAATATTTTTAATACTCTTTTTAGGCGAAAATTTACCTTATTTATATGTTTTATTAATATATGCTAAGTAATAGCTCTCTTAAAACTTTGCAAGCTAACGCTGTTGAACTTCCGCTTTGGTCATATATTGGTGATAATTCATTTACGTCCATTCCAACAATATTTAATTTGGAAACTTTTAAAATTGCACCTAATAACTCCATGAAAGTTACCCCTCCAGCTTCTGGTGTTCCTGTGCCTGGGAATACTGATGGATCTAAAACATCTAAATCTATTGTGAAATATATTGGCTTTCCTTTTAATTTCTCAATAACTTCTTCAAGCCCTATGAAATTAAATTTGCTAGTAGATACATGATCTTTTCCCCAATATATTTCTTCTCTATCTCCAGATCTTATTCCAAATTGAAATATTTTATTATCTCCAATAATATCCCATACTCTATGCATAACTGAAGCATGTGACAATTTTTCGCCTAAATAATCATCTCTTAAATCAGCATGTGCATCAAAATGAATCACATGTAGGTCTGGATATTTTTTAACTACAGCTCTAACTGCACCTAATGTAACTAAATGTTCTCCACCTATCATGCAAGGAATTTTATTATCATTAACTATTTCTTCTGTAAATTCTTCAATTTGATTTAAAGCTCTGCTAGGATTTCCAAAAGGAAGTTCTAAATCTCCTCCATCAAAAATAGCTATATCTTCTAAATCTTTATCTTGATATGTGCTATATGTTTCTACTCCAAAAGATTCACTTCTCATTGCTTTACTTGCAAATCTTGTACCTGGTCTAAAAGAAGTTGTTGAATCAAATGGTGCCCCAAATATAACTATTTTAGATTCATCATATTCATTATCACAACCTATAAAAGTTTCTATATTTCTATTCATTGTTATTTCATCTCTCCTTATCTACTCATTTTTCAACTGAATTATCTGAGTGTTTTATGATTATTGTACATTATTAAGGAAACTCGACTCACATACGTTCGCTGAGTAAGTTCGAATACCCAAATCGAAGATTTGGACTCTCACTTAAGGAAACTCGACTCACATTCGTTCGCTGAGTAAGTGAGTCTCATCAAATCACAGATTTGAGTTCTCTACTTATGATAATCGATTTTTAAAGTCTTCATATCCAAATTCTTTTACTACTTCAATACCTTTTTCTTCACTATATTTCACAATAGCTGGAAGATTCACTCCGTTAAAAGTATTATTTTTAACCATTGAGTAAATTGCCATATCACAAAATACTAATTTATCTCCAGGTTTTAATGGTTCTTTAAAAGAATAATCCCCAATTATATCCCCTGCAAGACAAGTTGGTCCACCAAATCTATAAGTAAACTCAAATTCGTTAGGTTTACCTGATCCTATAATATTCGGTCTATATGGCATTGCAAGTACATCTGGCATATGGCATTCTGCTGAAGTATCTAAGATTGCTATATCCATTCCATTTTCCATTGTATCTAAAACTGTTGATACAAGAAAGCCTGTATTCAAAGCAATAGCTTCCCCTGGTTCTAGATAAACTTGTACTCCATACTTATCTTTTATGAAATTAATAGATTTAATCAGGGTTTCTAAATCATAATCTTCTCTAGTAATATGATGTCCACCACCAAAATTAATCCATTTCATTTTTTTTATGTATTCTCCAAACTTTTCATCTACTACTTTTATTGTACGTTCAAGAGTATCTGAATTTTGTTCACACATACTATGAAAGTGTAATCCATCTATTCCGTCAAGCTCATCTTCTTCAAAGTTTGCTATTGTAACTCCCATTCTTGAATTTTTAAAACATGGATTATACATATCTGTTTCTATTTCAGAATATTCAGGGTTAATTCTTATAGCACATTCAATTTTTTTCCCTTGAACATTTTTAACTTTATTTCTAAATTTTTTCCATTGGTTAAATGAATTAAAAATTATATGATCAGAATATTTCATAATTTCATCAAATTCATCTTCTCTATATGCTGGAGCATAAATATGTACTTCTTTGCCCATTTCTTCATATCCAAGTCTAGCTTCATGCAAAGAACTTGATGTAACTCCATTTAAATACTTCCCTATTAAAGGAAAAGTTGAAAACATTGAAAAAGCTTTTGTTGCTAAAATTATTTTAGCCCCTGTTTCCTTTTGTACATACTCTAAAATTTCTAAGTTTTTTTTAAGAAGCCTTTCATCCACCACATAACATGGAGATGGTAATTTATTTAAATCTATATCATTCATTATTATAAACCTCCACTTCATAACTATATAGCCAACTACATAAGGAATTGTCAATACTCAATGCTCAATTTTCAATTGTTGCTCCCTGAGCATTGAGAATTTATTTCCCATATCTAACGTTATTCTCATTTTTATAGCTATTATTAATTTTGACCTAATTATTAAGAATGATGAAGAAAATATATTCCCTCATCATTCTTAATTATAATGTTATTTTGTTTCATATTTCCTTAGAAGGAAACTCGACTCGTATGCACTCGCTGAGTGCTCACAGAGTAAGCTACCATCATCAAATCATAGATTTGGATGTCTGCTTAAGTGATTCACACAAAATGATTTTAAAGGAAGTTAACTCGTATGCACGAGTTAACTAAGTTCGAAAACCAAAATGTAAAATTTTGATTCTCACTTATCTAGAGGAAACTCGACTCGCATTCGCTCGCTGAGTAAGTGATTCACACAAAATCATAGATTTTGGTTCTCTACTTAACTAAAGTTGGAGAGAAATCTTCTTTCCATGGTAATCCCCATTTATTTAATTCTTCCATAAATGGATCTGGATCGAATTCTTCAATGTTATTAACTCCAGCTTTATTCCATATACCTTTCATGACTAAGCTTGCACCTATCATAGCAGGAACTCCAGTTGTATATGAAATTGCTTGTGATCCAACTTCTTTATAACATTCTTCATGGTCACATACATTGTAAACATAGTAAGTCTTATCTATTCCATCTTTTTTACCTTGGAATATACATCCTATGTTAGTTTTACCCTTAGTTCTTGGTCCAAGTGATGCTGGATCTGGTAAAATTGCTTTTAAGAATTGTAATGGAACTATTTGTTTTCCTTCATACTCAATTGGTTCAATAGAAGTCATACCAACATTTTCAAGTACATTTAAATGTGTTATGTACTTTTGTGAGAATGTCATCCAAAATCTAATTCTCTTAATACCTTTAATGTTAAGAGCTAAAGATTCTAATTCTTCATGATGTAATAAATACATATCCTTTGGTCCTATTTCTGGGAAATCATAAACTTCTTTTAATTCAAGAGGTTCAGTTTCTACCCATTTTCCTTCTTCCCAATAGCTACCATTAGCTGTAATTTCACGAATATTTATTTCAGGATTAAAGTTCGTTGCAAAATGATATCCATGATCTCCTGCATTGGCATCTAATATATCTATATAATTTATTTCATCGAAATAATGTTTTTGAGCATAAGCACTGAATACACCTGTAACGCCTGGATCAAATCCACTACCAAGTAGTGCTGTAATACCTGCTTTTTCGAATTTTTCTTTGTATTCCCATTGCCACTTATATTCAAACTTAGCTGTATCAAGTGGTTCATAGTTAGCTGTATCAATATAATGAACCTTTGTTTCTAAACAAGCATCCATGATTGTTAAATCTTGATAAGGAAGTGCAAGGTTTAAAACAACTTCTGGTTTAAATTCGTTAATAAGAGCTACTAACTCTTCCACATTATCAGCATCTACCTTTGCTGTATGTATTATAGTTTTAGTTTTTCCTTCTAGTGAAGCTTTTATAGCATCACATTTTGATAAAGTTCTGCTAGCAATACAAATTTCTTCAAATACCTCTGAGTTTTGACAACATTTATGAATAGCAACGCTAGCAACACCGCCAGCACCAATAATTAAAGCTTTTCCCATTATATAATTCCTCCAATTTATTTATATTATGTATAAATATATATTTAAATTAATAATATATACTTTAAAATAAAATTCTAACATAATAAGGCATCTGAAAAAATGCCTTATTTTTCATACATTATTTTGAAAAGTTTTACTTTATTCAGTAATACCGTCTAACATGTCTTTTACATAATTAGGTAATGCAAAACTTCCCACGTGAAGATCTGTATTATAGTATTTTGTTTTTATGCCTAATTTATTCCAAGCATCTGCATCTAAATCTTTAATCGGGTCATATTTTTTTGAAGCAAATCCAAATAACCAATGTCCTGATGGATAAGTTGGAATATGTGCTTGATATACTTTATTAATTGGGAAGTAATTCACTATTTTTTGATGTGCATCTTTCATTGCCTTAGCATGATACTCATAATATGGACTCTCATGTTGATTTACTAACATTCCATCTTCCTTCAATGCTATATAGCAATTCCCATAAAATTCTTTTGTAAATAATCCTTCTCCTGGTCCAAATGGATCTGTTGAATCTACTATTATTAAGTCATATTCATTTTTTTTGCCTCGAACAAACTTTAATCCATCTTCAAAAAATATTTTTACTCTTTTATCATCAAGTTTACATGCTGTTATTGGAAAATATTCTTTACATACATCAACAACTCTTTCATCTATTTCAACCATATCAATTTCTTCAATAGTACTATATCTTGTTAGCTCTCTTATAGTTCCGCCGTCTCCAGCCCCAATAACCAAAACCTTTTTAATATTAGGGTTTGTTGCCATTGGTACATGTACTATCATATCATGATAAATAAATTCATCTTTTTCTGTTACCATCATTAATCCATCTAAGGTAAAAAACTTTCCGAATTCTTTTGCTTCCATAACATCTATTCTTTGAAACTCTGTTTGCTCACTATGTAGCTGTTTTTCAACCTTAATTGAAAATCTGACATTTTCCGTATGTTGTTCTGTATACCACAACTCCATGATTAACCTCACTTTCCCAGTTAAAAGTTAACTGAATCAACTATATTAATATTTTCAATTTTAATATCTTCTGTCCCAGTTAAAAAACATCCCTTTTCTTTTGCATAATCTATATAATCTAAAATTTCCTTAGTAATTCTTTCTCCTGGAGCAAGAATTGGTATTCCTGGTGGATAACACATTACAAATTCAGCACATATCTTTCCATCACTTTCATTCATAGGTACAGAAATCTTTGAAGAGTAAAATGCCTCCTGAGGAGTAAGTACAACTTCTGGATTTATATATTCATGATCAAACATGCCTGCTTTATCTTTTGAATGTAATCTCTTAATTTCTGATAATGAAGAGATTAATCTTTCAATTGCTAAATTACGATCTCCAACAGAAATAATTGCAAGAATATTTCCAATATCACCAAATTCAATTTGTATTCCATATTCATCTCTTAAGATATCATATACTTCAATTCCTGCAAGTCCTATTTCTCTAGTAAATATAGATAACTTTGTTACATCAAAGTCATAAACTGTATCTCCATCAATTAATTCTTTTGAAAAAGCATAATAACCACCTATTTTATTTATTTCACTTCTTGCATACTCTGCAATTTCTGTTACCTTTTTAAATATTTCGTTACCATGTAGCACAAGATCTCTTCTTGCTAAGTCAAGTGATGACATTAAAAGATATGAACCACTTGTTGTTTGTGTTAAATTTATTATTTGACGAACATATCCAACATGCAAATCACAGTTTAATAACAAGAAAGAACTTTGAGTTAAAGAACCTCCTGTTTTGTGCATACTAACAGCAGCCATATCTGCTCCTGCTTCTATAGCTGATATTGGCATATTTTCTCCAAAATAAAAATGTGTTCCATGTGCTTCATCTACTAAAACATACATTCCATTTTCATGGGCAAGCTTCGTAATTTCTTTTAAATTTGAGCAAATCCCATAATAAGTTGGATTATTTACAAGTACAGCTTTAGCATCTGGATTTTCTCTAATTGCTTTTTTAACGTCGAAAGCAGACATTCCAAGTGGTATCCCAAGTTCTTTATTAACACCTGGATTTATATAAATTGGAACTGCCCCACTAATTACTAATGCATTAATTGCACTTCTATGGACATTTCGTGGCATAATAATTTTTTCGCCTTTTTTGCAAACACTCATAACCATAGCTTGAACTGATGAACTTGTTCCATTTACCATTAAAAATGCATATTTAGAACCAAAAGCATCTGCTGCAAGTTCTTCTGCTTCTTTTATAACTGATACTGGATGGCAAAGGTTATCCAGAGGCTTCATTGAATTTACATCTACTGAAAGACATTGCTCACCCAAAAATTCTCTAAGCATCGCATTTCCACGTCCTTGCTTATGACCTGGAACATCAAAAGGAACCACTCTTGCCTTTTTATATTCAATTAGAGCTTCATAAATAGGTGCTTTTGAGTGGGATTCTTTATTTTTCATTTATACTCATCCCCCCATCAATATATATTAGTTCCACTAAAAATCTCAATCATCTCTTTACGTAGGTTGCTTTCAATCTCAAGTCTTTCTTTTGGCCTAATTTCATAAACATCCCTATTAAAAAGATAATTTTGAAGTTCAATTTCTTTTATTAACATTTTAGTATGAAATATATTTGATTGATATACATTTATATCCATAGCATCATATCTCTTTAAAGTACCTTCATCAATATAATCTTGTATTGATGCTATTTTGTGATCTATAAATAATTTCTTACCATCAACATCTCGAGTAAAACCTCTGACACGATAATCTATAGTTATAATGTCTGAATCAAAACTTCCTATAAGGTAGTTTAATGCATTTAGAGGAGAAACTTCTCCACAAGTGGCTACATCAATATCCACACGAAAAGTAGCAATTGAGTTATCTGGATGATATTCTGGATAAGTATGTACAGTTACATGACTCTTATCTAAGTGTCCTAAAACAGTATCTCTTGTCTTCAAAATGTCGATTTCACCTTTATTACAAGATGCATCTATTTCCTTAACTGCTAAAGTCTCTTCTGATATTAAAATAGTTACACTTGCTCCTTGAGGATCATAGTCTTGTTTTGAAATATTAAGCACATGTGCACCAATACTCTCTGTTACATCACACAGAATCCTTGTAAGTCTTTCTGAATTGTATTGCTCATCGATGTAAGCAATATAGTCCTTTTGCTCGCGCTCACTTTTTGCATAGCATACATCATAGATGTTAAAGCTAAGTGTTTTTGTGAGGTTGTTAAAGCCGTATAATTTCAGCTTGTTGTCCAACCCTAACATCACAACCTTTCTTATTCAATTTAAATTCTATTTGTATTAGAATTTGTTTCAAAAATTTATTAATTAAAAGCTTATTATTTTAAGTTTTCTAATCTTACAAATACTTAATTTTGAGTTTCGACACATTAAAAAAAATAACAAGTACTTATATTAGTCATTTTGTCTAGTACGACTTACCTTGAAACATTTTTATCATACAACATTGACATTTTACTATATTATCTTTAAAATTGCTACTATTTATCGCAATATTTCTTATATACATTTAAAAATTGATTTCAAGTCGCTTATGCTCCATTTTATTTTAAAATACTTCATATTTCTTATAAATATAATTAATTATTTTTTTTCATTGCCTTACCTTTTACATATTGATTATATTCTTCTATTGTATACAGTTCTGGTTCTTTTACTTCTTCTAAGAAATGTGAAGCTTCTGCATCAGAATTGGTAAATGCTAGGACTGATTTATGCATTTCTATGGCTTTATTATAATCTCTATACTCATCTTTAGGTACATAGGCTCCCATATGCCATCTTATCATTAAACATTCTTCTAATGTTAATTTAACAAATTGTTGAAGTAAAATCACACTTTTTTCTCCATGCCCTAAAGGAATTTTCTCATCAAATTCATAAGAAGCATATCCTATCCATTTTCCTGTCAACTCATCTTTTTTTAATCGCATTGTTTTTTCATAAAGATTACATTTACAAAGATCATGCAAATATCCTGTTAAATATATTGTATCATTACTTAATCCAATCTTATATTGTTTATTCTTCTGAGTTAATAATTCAACAACATTATCCGAATGAAATGCTAATCCTCCATCAAAGTTTGAATGAAACTTTGTGGATGCTGGTGCCGTAAAATAATCTGTTCTATCTACAAGATATTTTATTAATTCATCTATTCCATCTCTTTTAATCGAGCTTAATCTTTCAATTATCTTATCTTTTAAGTCTTGCTTTTCTTTTGCTGCTTTAGCTTCCGTTAATTCCTTTAAATCACTTAAATCACTCATTAATACATCCCCTAACTTTAACTAAGTTCTTATAATTGTTAATTTTTCGAATTAAGACATATATATTAATTATGCCTCTTTTATCATTTTAACACTTTTATTATCCGATTAATATTGATGTTAAATGTTAACATTTAATTTTTCTAATTCTATTTTCAAATCCTTTGGATTCTTCAAAAGAATTACTTTTAAACCTGATCTTATAGCAGCTTTGACATTTTCTTTCATATCATCAATAAATACTGTTTGACTTGGTTCAAGATCATATTTATCTAAAATTTTCTCATAAATCTCTTTTTCAGGCTTAAGAAGTTTTTCCTTATATGAAACAACTCCCCCATCAAAGATTCTAAAAAAATCATGTTTTTTAGTTACATGCTCAAAAGCAGCTAAATGAAAATTAGATAAGTAATATACTTTATATCCATTTTGTTTTAATTTTTTTAACACCTCTACACTGCCTTCTATAGGAATTAAAATATCATACCAGTTTTCAAAAACTAAATTTATTAATTCTTGATTTTCAATATTTCTATTAATTATATTTGTTTTAGCTTGTTCTTCACTAATTGTTCCTCTATCAAGCATTGGCCATTCATCACTTTGAAAAATGCACTTATATATTTCTTCTACTTTCTCTTCGGTAATTTTTGATTTAACGTACACTTCAGGATTAAAATCTAATAGTACATTACCAAGATCAAATATTATATTTTTAATCATTTTAAATCTCCCTTTCCAGTATGATCTTTTTATTATCAGAGCCTATATTTATAATCCAATTATTTCTGCAACATGTCTCATTGCTCCTTCTACTGCTAATCCATGTTTTCTAAGTGCATCAGTTTTATTATATTTGCAAAGTAACTCCCATGCTTTTTCTCTTTCCACTTTTTCTTCCATATTTATGGCTCCCTATATATATGTATATTAATTTAATTTTATATATTTAATTTCATTTATCAAAAAGAATACACACGTTACTATTAAAATAATATCACTATAATTTTTCCGTATCAATATTTATATTACATAATCTAAATAACCCTTATATTATTTCAAAATTTACACTTAAAAACTTTAACTTCTCTAAATTCTTTTTATTTTTTTCTTATAATTTATCTAATACCTTTTATCAGTTTTATATGCCAAATTATAACATTTTAATAAATATAAAATAATTTTATTACATTTTTAATATTCTATGTAAAATTCCAATCTTTTGTTAAAATTTCTGTACTTTTTATAGATATTCAATTATTATAGTTTACATATGGTAATACATTGCTATTAATTTAATTATTACTAATTAAGGTGATAATTTAGTTGAAAACAATATTAATTGTAAAACTCATACTATTTTTAATTAACTATTTATTTATAAAAAGGGGGCATTATACTAATGAACATTTTAAAAAAATTTAACAACAATTCTATTCGCAGCAAAATTCGCTTTAAAAAATTCAAATTAAAAAAACCTTCTTTTAGGATACATTTAGATTTATTTAAATTTAATAAAAAATCTACACTTTCTATTAAAGATATTTCTAAATTTAATAAGAATTCTATTAGCTTCAGAGTACTGCTAATAGTCCTTCCTATTGTAATTTTAACTTTAACTACTCTTATATTTTGTACATACTCTTTAGGAGAAAGAGCACTTTATTCTAATAGTAAGGACTTACTAAACCAAATTAGTAGTGTTGCAGCACAAGACATAAGTGATGTAATGTCTGAAAAAATAAAATCCATTGAAAGTTTAGCACATAATCCAATTATTATTGACTCCGAAACACCTATACAAAATAAATTAAATATATTATTAGAAGAAAAGAAATTTCAACAATATTCTGATATGGGTATAGCAACTCCTGATGGAACTTTAACCCTTCTAAATGGAACTAAAGTAAATATTCGTTCATATGATTATTTTAATGTTGCGCTTTCTGGAAAACCTTATGTTTCAGAACCTTTTCAAAGTAATTTTAGTAAGGATTCCTTAATAGCAATTTCTTCGCCTATAAAAGACATGAATAAAACACTTGGAGTTTTAGTTGCCTTTAGATATGGAGATGATATATCTACCTTAAGCAAAAAAATATCATTTTTAGATACTTGAATAACATT
>JAKBFR010000006.1 GCA_021837545.1 Bacillota bacterium
TAATATGGCTGGTCGTGGTACGGATATTAAGCTTGGTGAAGGTGTAGTTGAAGTTGGTGGTCTTAAGATAATAGGTACTGAAAGACATGAATCAAGAAGAATAGACAACCAATTAAGAGGACGTTCTGGTAGACAAGGGGATCCAGGTGAATCAACATTCTTTATTTCACTAGAAGATGATTTAATGAGAATATTTGGATCAGAAAAGATTCAAGGAATTGTTGAGAAATTAGGACTTCAAGAAGAGGAAGCAATTGAAAGTAAAATGGTTTCAAAAGCTATAGAAAATGCTCAAAAGAAGGTTGAAGGTAATAACTTTGACATAAGAAAACAATTGTTAGGTTATGATGATGTAATGAACATACAAAGAGGAGTTATCTATAAGCAAAGATCAGAAGTTCTTGAGGGTGAAGATGTAAAAGAAGAAGTATTAGCAATGGTAAAAGAAGTTATAGCTAAAGGTGTTAATACTCATATTACAGGTGAAACTGAAGACTATAGAGAAGAATTCCTACATTTAATGATGCAGTTACAAGAAATATGTATACCACCAAATTCGGTCAATTTGCCTAGTCTTGAAAATCTTTCAAATGAAGAAATAACTCAAAGTCTTTATGAAACTGCATGTAAATTCTATGAGCAAAAGGAAGAAGAATTTACTTCAGAAAGATTAAGAGAAATTGAAAGAGTTGTTCTTTTAAAAGCTGTTGATACTAAATGGATGAATCATATAGATAATATGGATCATTTAAAACAAGGTATTGGACTTCAATCATTTAAACAAATTGATCCAGTTCAAGCATACCAAATGGAAGGTAGCGAAATGTTTAGTGAAATGATTGAAGCAATCAAAGAAGAAACAGTTAAACTATTATTCCATGTTAAAATAGAAAGAGCACCAGAAAGAGTAAGAGTTGCACAAGAAACTGCTGCAATTCATGTTGATACCTCAAGTCCATCAGCAGGACCAGGAGCTAATCCAGGACCAGGGGGTCCAAGTGTAGGACCTGTTAGAAATCTTGATAAGCATGGAAGAAATGATTTATGCCCATGTGGTAGTGGAAAGAAATTCAAGAATTGTTGTGGAAGAGAAGCTTAATTCAGTTAACAGTTAGCAATTAAAAGTTAACAATTAAGGTGAAAAACTCTATGGAGTTTTTAAAAGAGTATATATGATATAATAAATTCCGTAGATATTTCAAAAATAGTTGTTTACTATATAAGGGGCAACTTTGATTGAAATTTTCTACGGAATTTTTGCAAAGTAGTATTTTAGATTCTCAATTATTAACAGTAAATCAATTGATAATTAATAATTGAGAATTGATTATTAGTTAATTATTCGAAAGAGGTGAAAATAGATGATTATTGAGCTTGAAAAAGAATTAGTAAAGCTTCCGAGTATAAAGAAATCTATAGAAGAAATGGGGGCTTCACTTTGACAGGGGAGGTTTAGAGCGAGAACTCCATGAGTTGGAATGTCAAATGCAAGAAACAGGATTCTGGGATGATACTAAAAGAGCAGAAGAAGTTACTAAGAAGAGTAAATCCGTAAAAGATAAAATTCAAGGTTTTGATAAGTTAAAATCTCAAATTGAAGATGTTGAAGTGTTGAAAGAAATGATGGAAGAAGATGATGAGGAATCAGCCAATGAAATAATACAAACAATAAGAGCAATAGAAGCTCAAATTGATGACTATAATGTGAAGGTACTTCTATGCGGAGAATATGATAAAAATAACGTTATTTTAACTTTACATGTTGGGGTTGGAGGCACTGATGCTAATGATTGGACTGAAATGCTTTTAAGAATGTATACAAGATGGTGTGAAAAACAAGGCTATAAAGTTGAAACTATAGATTTAATTCCAGGAGATGAAGCAGGAATTAAAAGTGTTACCTTAAAGGTTACTGGAGATTATGCATATGGGTATCTAAAGGCAGAAAAGGGAATCCATAGATTAGTTAGAATTTCACCGTATAATTCTAATGGAAAAAGACAAACTTCTTTTGCATCTATGGAAGTGCTTCCAGAACTTACAAAGGAGCAAGATATAAATATAAAACCTGATGATCTTAGAATAGATACCTATAGATCTGGAGGTGCTGGAGGACAACATGTTAATACAACTGATTCGGCAGTAAGAATTACCCATCTTCCTACGGGGGTAGTTGTACAATGCCAAAATGAAAGAAGTCAATTTTCTAACAGAGATACAGCTATGGAAATGCTTAAGTCTAAATTAGTTGAATTAAAGGAAAGAGCTCATAAAGAAAAGATTGAGGACTTAACTGGAGAGTTAAAAGACATGGGCTGGGGAAGTCAGATAAGATCATATGTATTTCATCCATATAGTATGGTTAAGGATCATAGGACAAATGTGGAAACATCAAATGTCACAGCAGTAATGGATGGAGAAATAGATATGTTTATAAATGCATATTTAAAGCAGTAATAATATAGATAACCAATGTATGAAGGCCTCTCTTTGTTTATAAACAGAGGGAGGTCCTTTATATTTTGGATAAGTTTTATATTATTAAAAGTGCTTTAAATAGCTAAGCGACCTTATAAAACATATCAACTAAGGAATATATTACAGTAAGAACTACACAAACATATAAAGATATATTTAATCCTGGCTTAAGAATTGAAATAACTCCACCAGCCACTAGTGCAAATATTATTATTACACTAATAAATTTAAAAAAACCAGATTTATTTGTTAATAGCGTTGTAACAGAAGAGAACATTATTAAAATCAGTGCCAAAAAATAAAAAATTTTTTTTAAATCATCTGAATAATTCATTATTTGAAATTGATTCAAGGTAAGAAGAGAAAGTAAAAATAATAATAAAAAAGAACATATTTTACTAATGTTTTTAATCATAAGCACCATCCTTTGGTAAATATTAACATAATAATTATACCGTTAGATTTTTATTAGGGCAATAAAAATTTTATGAATTTATATCAAATAAAATAGTTTGGCGAAATATCGTATTATTCAATAAAATGAATTTGCGGTATTTTTCTCATTTTATTAAAGGAATATAGAAGAAAATGTAGAATATTAAATTTTAAGGTATAAAATAATATAAATAGAAAAAACAGGATTAATGCAAAACAAAGTAAAATAGTCATATAGTTTAGTAATAAATTGAATTTTAATAGTGCTTATTAATAGAACGGAATAGGTATTATTTAGTGTTTAAAGTATTACTACACTATAAATAATTATAATTAAAGGGGAAATAATAAATGAACAAACACTTAATAAGTCTAGTCGCAATAGCGACAGTAACAACAATGGGAGTTACATCAATCCCAGCATATGCAGCGAGATCAATAGAAGTAATTGTAGAAGATGTTATAAATGGGATTACATTGACTAATACAACAACAACAGATGAGGTGAAAGAAAGCATTGATGCTGAAATGGAAAAATCAGGGAATACAGACATGTCAACGAACGTTGACATCAATAAAATTACAGAAGCTACAACAACTACAACAGGTTCAGCAGTAGTTTATGTTACTGTAACTACTCCTGGAGCAGTTACACCAGTATTTGATAGCAAATATAATAAGGAAATAACAACAGGAGCTGCAGTAACAGTTCCAGTAGTAGAATCAGTAGAAGATAGGATTAAGAATATACTTAGTACTCTTTCATTAGATAATAATGCATACCCATATAAACTATGGAAAGCCATAGATTCAGCACTAGAGGATCAGAACTTACCTGTAAACATAGATTCAGAAGTACATGGATTCACACTTACACCAGCAGTAGGAACTACAAAGGGTTCAGCAACTGGGACTATTGTAGCAATTGATTATAATGATAACAATAAAGAAATAAAAATACCATTTAATTTACCTGTTAATTTACTTGGTTCTGAAGGAGATTCAGGTCAAAGTGATGATCAATATAGCAAATTAGATTATGCGTTAAGTGATATTGAGGATGCAATTGATAATTTAAGTGTATCAAATAGTACAACTGTTGCTGATATTCAAAAGTGCGCGAATAGTGCACTTACAGATACAAACATGAAAGTGGTTATAAGCGGCGGTATTGGCGATACTACTGGTGGAACTAGTAGTTTTATAGATAGTGCAACTGACGCTAGAATGGGACGTATCTATTATACAATAGATATAACAGATACTGTAAATAATTTAAATAGAAAAGAAGAAAATGAAAAGGAAATAGATACAACAGCTACAGCAAAATTAAGAGCTTCAGTAAACACTTATTTAGATAGTTTAGTTACATCAAACAGTACAAATGAAGATGACATACTAGCAGGTGTAACAAAGGCAATAAATGATTCAAGTATTAAAGTTAATATATCTGATTTTTACTTAAGAAAGGCAATTTCAGACCATACTGGATACTGCTATTTAACAGTAGAACTTCAAGATTTAAATGATAATTGGTTAGATATATTCTATTCACCAGATGATTTTAAGTCTACACCAGGAACAAGTACGCCGAGTGCCCCTACTTCATCAGGTGGTTCTAGTTCATCACACCACTCATCAAGTAGTTCTAGTTCTTCAAGTAGTTCATCAAGTTCTACCAATAGTACTTCTACTACAGGTTCAACTAGTACATCTAATTCAGGAACAACAACAACTGGTACAGCAAATTCAACTACACCAGTATCATTAGCTAATATGTCAAAGGAAGATGTAAAAGCAGTTGAAGCTAAAGTAGTAAGTAATATAATTGCAATTACTGGAGCCATTGCTGGACAATCTAAAGAAGTAGCAACAGCAGATGGAACTAAGGTATCTGTAACTACTATTACTAAAGAGGGTAAGAGTGCAGGAGCTGTTATAACAGCAGAAACTTCTAGTGCAAAAGCAATTATTCCAGTGGATAAAGATGCAGCACCAGTTGCAGCAGTTTATAAATTTGTACCATTATTAGGTAAATATATACAAGTGCAAGATGCAGTTATAACAGCAGATGCAATTACATTACCAGTGCAAGCAAATGCAACATATGTAGCTTCACCAGCAGTTATGCCTCAAACAGAGACAATAGCACAAGGTTGGGTACAATCAGGAATTACTTGGTATATGGTAAATGCAACAGGAGATTCATTAACAGGATGGCAAAAAGATAGTACAGGCTGGACTTATATGTCACCAACAACTGGAGCTATGCAAACAGGTTGGGCACAAACTGGAAGCACTTGGTACCATTTAAAGGATAATGGATATATGTCAACAGGTTGGGTAAAAGATGGAGCTAAATGGTACTACTGTAATGCAGATGGTTCAATGGCGGCTAACACAACAATTGATGGATATACAATAGGATCAAATGGAGCATGGATAGGCTAGAAAAATAGAAACATTATATTAGGCACTAAGGGGATGTTGCAAAATGATTTCTCAAATCATTTTAAGCAACATCTTCTTTCTATATATTTTTGAATAAACAGAATAAAAATATGTGATAAAAATGAGTACATTTTAATATGCCTAATATAATTCTTGCTTTGAATTTAAATAAGTTTATAATATTAATAGGAATATGGATAATTATATTATTGCCATTACTAAAAATAGTAATGGCAATAATAATTATGTGGTAAAATATTGTTAGTGTGGTAACAATATGACTAAGGCTTATTAAAAATAACAGACCAGCAAGCTTGTATGTTATTTTATTTAATATCTAATATAAATCAGGAGGAAATTATGAATTCAATTGAAGAAAGAATTGCAAAAGAATTAGAAATAAGATTAGGTCAAGTTCAAAGTGTTATTGAACTTTTAGATGATGGGAATACAGTTCCCTTTATTTCAAGATATAGAAAAGAAGTTACCGGTGGACTTTCAGATGAAGTTTTAAGAAAGTTATCTGAAAGACTTACTTATTTAAGAAATTTAGAGGAAAGAAAAGCTGCTGTTACAAGAATAATACAAGAACAAGAGAAGTTTACAGAGGAAATTGAAAAAGCTTTAGAAAAGGCAACAACTTTAACAGAAGTTGAAGATATATATAGACCTTATAAAGCTAAAAAAAGAACAAGAGCAACGATAGCTGTTGAAAAAGGATTAAAACCTCTTGCAGAATTGATTTTAGAAGGTAAATTTAACGGTGATTTAAATGAAGAAGCAACTGAATATATAAGTGAAGAAAAAGGTGTAGCAAATAGTGAAGATGCTATTTCTGGAGCTTTAGACATAGTTGCTGAAAGTATCTCAGATGAAGCAAAATATAGAAAGTATATAAGAGACTTTGTTATGAGAGAAGGAAACATAGAAAGCAAAGGAGATTCTAAAGAATCAACACCATATGAAATGTATTATGAATATTCAGAAGCAGTAAACAAAATACCACCTCATAGAATATTAGCTATTAATAGAGGGGAAAAAGAAAAAATATTAAGCGTTAAAATTACTGTAAATGAAGAGAAGATTATACAATACTTAGAAAATCAAGTATTAAAGAAAAATTCAGTTTTAGATGAAAAACTAAAACTTGCAATAAAGGATACATTAAAGAGATTAATTTATCCATCAATAGAAAGAGAAATTAGAAGTGAATTAACTGATATTGGTGAAGAAGGCGCTATTAACATTTTTAAAGAAAATCTAAAAGCATTACTTTTGCAAGCGCCAATTAAGGGGAAAGTAGTAATGGGCTATGACCCTGGATTTAGAACAGGTTGTAAGATTGCAATATTAGATGCCACAGGAAAGTTCTTAGAAAATACAGCCGTATATCCGACAGTACCTAAAAGAGATATTGAAGGAACAAAAAGAACTTTAAAAGCACTTATTGCTAAACATAATGTTGATGTTATTTCCCTAGGAAATGGAACCGCATCTAGAGAATCAGAAGAAGTAATTGCTGAAATGATTACTGAAATAAAAAATGAAACTGGAAGAGAATTAGCATATGTAATTGTATCTGAAGCAGGGGCATCAGTTTATTCAGCATCAGAACTTGCAACTAAAGAATATCCAGATTTAGATGTTACAGTAAGAGGTGCTATTTCAATAGGTAGAAGATTACAAGATCCACTTGCTGAATTAGTTAAAATAGATCCAAAAGCAATTGGTGTTGGACAATACCAACATGATGTAGCTCCTAAGAAGCTAGAAGAATCTTTAGCAGGAGTAGTAGAGGATTCAGTTAATACTGTTGGAGTTGATTTAAATATAGCAACACCATCACTTTTAACACATATTTCAGGAATAAATGCAGCAATTGCTAAGAATATTGTTGATTATAGAGAAGAGGTTGGTCACTTTACTTCAAGAAAAGAATTACTTAAAGTAAAGAGATTAGGACAAAAGGCATATGAACAATGTGCAGGGTTCTTAAGAGTAGATGATAGTAAAGATCCTTTAGATAATACATCAGTCCATCCTGAATCTTATAGCGTAGCTAAAAAGTTAATTGAACTGTTAGGATATAAGAAGCAAGATCTTAAAGATAATAAATTAGGCGACATTGATGAAAGAGCAGAATCACAAGGATTAAAGAATTTAAGTGAAACTCTAGAAGTTGGAGAACTTACTTTAAGAGATATAATCAAAGAACTAAAAAAGCCAGGCAGAGATCCTAGAGAAGAAATGCCAAAGCCAATACTTAAGACAGGAATAGTTGAACTTAAAGACTTAATGCCAGGAATGGTTTTAGCTGGAACAGTTAGAAATGTATCAGACTTCGGTGCCTTTGTAGATATTGGAGTTCATCAAGATGGATTAGTGCACAAGAGTCAAATGGCAAATAGATTTGTAAAGCATCCTTTAGATATTGTTAAAGTTGGAGATATCGTAAAAGTAGCCATAATAGAAGTTGATGAAAAGAGAAAAAGAATTTCTTTAACTATGAAGGATATTGATGAATCAGCAGAAGCATGATTTTAATGAATTAATAGTTCTCAATGTACAAATGACAATTCATAATAATTGTTATTGAAAACTGTATATTTAAATATATAGAAAAGCCTTAAGAATAAAGATATAATTATTCTTAAGGCTTTTAAATACAGAAAATCATAATTTGTTGTTATTTTTTTCATGTGCCTAAAGTATATTCAGAGAAATGAGCAGTCAAATTGTTTTTATAAGAAGGAGAGAAAATGAATGATTAAATGGGGAATTATAGGACTTGGAAATATAGCTAAACGTTTTGCCAAAAGTTTATCTTATACAAATGAAGGGAAATTATATGCAATTGCTTCTAAAACAAAAGATAAACGGGATTCTTTTTATGAACAATATAATTGCGATAAAGTTTATGAAGATTATCATGAATTATTAAACGATGAGGAAATAGATGCTGTTTATATTGCATTGCCTCATGGATTACATAAGTATTGGTCAATTGAAGCAATAAGGCACAAGAAGGCTGTTTTATGTGAGAAACCTGTAGGCTTAAATTCAGACGAAATGAAAGAAATAAAAGATGAGGTTTTATTAAACAATACTTTCTTTATGGAAGCGATGAAAACGAGATTTATTCCACTAATTCATACTATTAAAGATATAATAAAAAATAAGGAGATTGGAGAAATTATATCTATTGAAGCTAATTTTTGTAATAGTGTAACAAATATTAAGCAGGGATCTTATCTATTGGATAAAACACAAGGTGGAGCTTTATTAGATGTTGGAATTTATCCATTATCATTTGTTATGGATATGATTGACTCGCAAGTTAAGCAAGTGAAATCACATATGGAAATAAATGAAGCAGGAGTGGATTCATATTTTAAAGCAATATTAACTTTTGAAAATGGAGTAATAGGAACAATTGAAGGCGCCATTGATAGAAATAAGGAAAGAACTGCTATTATTAATGGAACAAAGGGCTATATAGAAATTCCAATATATAATAGGCCAGATAAGGTTCTTGTTAATTTAAATAATGGGGAATCTTATAAAATAGAAAAAGAATTAGAATTTGATGATATGTATGCGGAAATTAATGAAGTACATAATTGTTTGAAAAAGTTAAAACTAGAAAGTGAGTATTTATCTTTAAATGAGTCAATTCGTGTAATGAATGTATTAGATCAAATCAGAAAAACTGCAACATTAAATTAAGCTCTTATAATAGACAGGAGAGAGAACTACAACATGGATAAAACTAAATTTTATACTAATAGAAAAAACATCATAATTTTAGCAACCTTATGTTGTATTTTGTGGGGGAGCGCCTATCCATCAATAAAAATAGGATATTCACTATTTAATATAAATGATATGGGATCTAAATTAGTTTTTGCAGGATACAGATTTGCGCTTGCAGGTATTTTAGTACTTTTATTAGAATCAATTACAAAGAAAAATGTATTTAATTTTTCTAGAAAGCAATTTGGACAAATAACACTGTTAGGTTTAACACAAACTGCCCTTCAATATATATTTTTTTATATAGGAATGTCATATACTACAGGGGTCAGAGGATCTATAATTAATGGAACAGGGACGTTTGTAAGCATTATATTGGCTCATTTTATTTATAAAAATGACAAGCTTAATTTTAACAAGATAATAGGATGTATCGTAGGATTTTTAGGAGTAGTAATTGTTAATTTAAATGGACAATCATTAGAGGGAAATGCTTTTACTTTTAAGGGAGACGGTTTTGTAATGATTGCAGCAATTATATTTGCAGCTTCTGCAATATATGGCAAGAAAATAACACAAACTCAGGAACCATCACTAGTTACAGGATTTCAACTATTTATAGGTGGAATTATATTAACAATTCTAGGATGGTTTTCAGGTGGTAATTTAAAAGGATTCACAATAGCATCTACGTTACTTTTAATTTATATGGCATTATTATCCTCAGTGGCATTTGTTATATGGACTCAATTATTAAAATATAATAAAGTAGGAATAATATCAGTGTTTAACTTTTTAATACCTGTCTTTGGAACGTTATTATCATCAATATTTTTGGGTGAAAATATATTTGATATTAAGATTTTGATAGCATTAATACTTGTATGTTATGGAATATTTTTAGTATATAGTGTTAAAAAAGAAGAATAGTATTAACCAAGGCATCAAACATTCTAATATGGTAATATTCTCAATCACATATAAAAAGATACGCACCTATGAAAAAAGCACGAAGTGCAAATAAAATCTTTTCACCTATGAAAAAAGCACGAAGTGCAAATAAAATCTTTTCACCTATGAAAAAAGCACGAAGTGCAATAAAGAACTTTTATACCAGTCAATATATATTGAAAATATAAATATAAAATATACTATATGAGGTGAAATATGAAATATTTAGTTTTAGATATTGGAGGTAGTGCAATTAAATATGCACTTATGACAGAAGAAGTGGAATTTATTGAAAAGGGAAAGAAGCCAACTCCCATTGACAATATTGAGAACTTTATAGAAACAGTTGGTGGAATATATGATGAATATAAGGCTGATATAGAAGGCATGGCAATAAGCATGCCAGGAGTTTTAGATAGTGAAAAAGGTTATACATATACAGGGGGTTCATTAACTTACAACAATGGGAAAGAAATTGTGAGGATTCTACAAGAAAGATGTCCTATAAAAATAAGAATAGAAAATGATGGAAAGTGTGCGGCCTTAGCAGAAGTTTGGAAAGGAAGTTTAAAAGACTACGATGATGGGATTGTTATTGTGCTTGGAACAGGAGTAGGCGGAGGAATTGTAAGAGATAAGAAAATTTATAAAGGAAAAAACTTTTTTGCTGGAGAATTTAGCTTTGTGGCAACTAATATAAATGATACAGAAGATACTGAAAATTGGTGGGGATTTAAAAGTGGTTCAAAAGCATTGCTAGGTGCAGCAGCAAAAGCAAAAAATATACCAATAGAAGAATTAGATGGATATAAGGTATTTGAATATGCAAATAATAATGATAAGGATATTCTTAAAGTTTTAGATGATTTTACACAAAATCTTGCAGTTCAAATTTTTAATTTGCAATGTATTTTAGATCCAGAAGTAGTAGCAATTGGTGGAGGAATAAGTAGTCAAGATATATTAATAGAATATATTCAAAAAAATGTAAACAAATATCATACAAATTTTGAGTATGGTGTTCCTAAACCTAATATAGTTAGATGTAAATTTAGAAATGATGCCAACCTTATAGGGGCTTTATACAATTTTATAACCTGTAATTAATTAGGAATAATGTTTTTGGTTTCATTAATTTCAAGGATGAGTACAATTGGTACTCATCCTTAAATATTTTATGTACATGAAAGAAAATAACTGATAAAAGGATACAATGTATATTTTAAAAAAGTATTTTATGTAAATAGATAATATTTTTTAAGATAATATCCCAAAAAGAAACTTATCAGATGTCTAGCCACTTTAGATAAGTTTAACTAAGATTCAGATGGTTATTAAACTCCACCTGAATCAAGTTTCACTTGATAAAACCTAGATTTATTCTATAATATTGTTCTATAATCATATTAGGAAGTAGGCACATTCAACAAATATATATGCATAGTTAAATTTTTATTCTTCACGTGCTTTATACGATTTAATAAACACACTTTAATTGAAATTAGGGGGTAAAATAAATGGATTATATTGAAACAAAAATAAATGGAGTTAAGTTTAAAAGAACTACAGAAGACGATATTCCAATCATATTAGATTTTATAAAACAAATAGCAATATATGAAAAGATGCTAGATAAAGTAACTGCGACGGAAGAGTCACTAAAAAAATCTATATTTGAAAATAATAGAGCAGAAGCATTATTGATTGAATTTAATAATGAAGTTATAGGATATATTATTTATTTTTTTAATTTTTCAACCTTCGTTGGAAGAGAAGGATTATATCTTGAAGATCTTTACATAAAACCAGAATATAGAGGTAATGGTATAGGAAAAAAATCTTTTGAATTATTAGCTCATATTGCAAAAGAAAATAAATGTGAAAGATTAGAATGGGTTTGCTTGGATTGGAATGAACCATCCCTTAAATTCTATAAAAATATTGGTGCTAAACAAATGAATGAATGGATTATTCATAGATTAGATAAAGAAGCAATTGATAAAATTAACGAAAACGGTATTTAGATATTAAAATTATTATAGAGATATTTTAGGTATCGCAATTCAAATATATACGAAATCAAAAGGAGGATAAAAATGAAAAATATATTTTATTATAATACGAAAGTTGGAAAAATTGGGATAGAAGAAAACGGTATTGCTATTACAAAAGTGGATTTCATAAATAAAGAGTTACAAGAAGAAATAATAGAGATAAATGAGACAAATGAGACAGCATTATTAAAAGAAGGTATAAAACAGCTTAATGAGTATTTAGATGGAAAACGTAGTTCGTTTGATTTACCATTAGAGCCTAAGGGGACAGAATTTCAAAAGAAAGTATGGAATGCTCTAAAAGAAATTCCTTATGGTGAAACAAGAAGTTATGGAGAGATTGCAAAGATAATTGGAAATGAAAAGGCAGCAAGAGCTGTTGGAATGGCCAATAATAAAAATCCAATTGCTATTATAGTTCCTTGCCATAGAGTAATTGGAGCTAATGGTAAATTAGTTGGTTATGCAGGTGGGCTTGATTTAAAGGAAAGGCTTCTTACTTTAGAGAAAAATTATGAAAAATAGTTAATACTAAATATATTAATTACAGATAAAAGGAAGCATGTATTTATTGATTACAAAAGATATAGGGAGGAAATAATTAATGTTAAAAATAGGATGTCATTTATCAACTTCAAAAGGATTTAAAAATATGGGAAAAGAAGCTCTTGAAATAAAAGCAAACACATTTCAATTTTTCACTCGAAATCCAAGAGGAAGCAAGGCAAAAGCGATTGATGAAAAGGATGTAGTAGAATACTTAGAATTAGCAAAAGAAAATAATTTCACTACAATATTAGCTCATGCACCTTATACATTAAATCCTTGTTCAGCAGATGAAAATACAAGAGTCTTTGCAAAAGAAGTAATGGAAGATGATTTAGCTCGAATGGAGTATACACCAAATAGCTTGTATAATTTTCATCCAGGTAGCCATGTTAAACAAGGCGTAGAAGTTGGGAGTAAATATATTTCTGATCTGTTAAATGAAGTATTAAAACCAGAACAAACAACAACTGTATTACTTGAAACAATGGCGGGCAAAGGCACTGAAATTGGACGCACATTTGAGGAGTTACAAGAAATTTTAAGTCATGTAAAATTATCTGACAAGATGGGAGTATGCCTTGATACCTGTCACGTATATGATGCAGGGTACGACATTGTGAATAATTTAGATGGTGTGTTAGAACAATTTGATAAAATAATTGGATTAGATAAATTATGTGCAATACATTTAAATGATAGTATGAATGTATTTGAAAGTCACAAAGATAGGCATGCAAAAATTGGTGAAGGTACTCTTGGATTAGAAACAATTGCAAACATCATTAACCACCCTAAACTATGTAATTTACCGTTTTTCCTTGAAACTCCAAATGAGCTTGAAGGTCATGCCAAAGAAATAGCATTATTAAAAAGTCTTTACAAGAGTTAATTTGTGATATTACAATAATCCTTATTAGTAGAGTTAATAAAATTAATCCAAAGTTAGGATTAATTTTATTAACTTTCTTGTGAGTGCAAATCCAGTGTGAATAACAGTATTTTGAAAGATTATATATATCAACTAAAATGTACTATTATACCTCCAAAGGACATTAATATACTTATTTGATAAAAATACATGGACTGTATATGGAATTTTAAATACATATACAGTCTTATTTTATTTGAATGAAATAAATTACTTACAATTGCTTAAAAATATTGATTTATTACTTGTAAATACTTATAATAAAAATAAGAGGTGGTTACATTGATTGAAGAAAAGAATTGTGAAAGTTTCAATTACGATAATATATATTCATATAAAGAAAGATTAAATTTAAATGTTAATGAAAAGAAGAGAATCGTTGAAAAAGCTATGTATTTTATTCATAATAATGGAACATATTTTTTTGATGTTTCTACTAATGTTCAACTTCTTGCAAAAAGTTTAAATAAAAAAGTAACTATATTTACTCATTCATTAGATAATTTTAATATACTTTCGGAAAAGGAAGATGTAATTGTAAATTTAATAGCGGGAGAATTTAATAATAAAAATCGTTTTTTTTATAGAACAGATTATAAAAAATATTTTGATGGAATGAAGTTTGATTCGGTATTCTTAGGCGCTGGTGCTATAAAAAGTGATGGCGTTTATTATGAGAATGAAGAAGATGCTTTTATAAAGAATGAAGTTGCGAAAAGATCTAAAAAAGTAATTTTGCTTGCAGAGCATCAAAAATATGAAAAGACTACTTATTATAAAGGGATAGACTTAGATCAAATAAATATTATTATTGTTGATCCAATATCAGTTTCCTCATTTGGAGATATTATAACTTTACAAAATATTGAAATTAATCCTAATAGCTTGATTATTATGTAAATAAATTATATAAGTTGTAATTAATGTACTGATTATTATTTTTTTAAGAATAATTATTGTAATTTATATAAACACATATTTAGTCTATTATTTCTTTCATGTGCCTAAATTAAGAAAAAGGGTGATTTAATGTATCAAGAAGAAAGACTTTTGAAAGTATTAGAATATTTAAATGAATATAATTATATGTCTATTCACGATATTTGTGAAATGTTCAATGTATCAAGAGATACTGCACGCCGTGATATAGTAAAACTTATAAACCAAGGAACAGCAATTCGAACTCATGGAGGAGTTAGTTTGCCAGCTTTAAATAATACTATTAAAGAATATAGAGAAAGAATTGAAGCTTATTCTGAAGAAAAAAAAAGTATTGCAAAAAAAGCACTAGAGTTTATTGAAGAAGATAAACACTATTTTTTTGATGTTTCTACAATAGTAAGTTTCTTAGCACAAGAAATTAATCAATCAATTTGGGTACTTACACATTCTCTAGATAATATTGAAATACTTTCTGAAAAAGAAAATATTGATGTGCATTCTATTGGAGGATGTCTTAATAAAAAAAATAGATTCTTTTATAAAACAGATTATGTGAATTATCTTGATGGAATAAGGTTTGATACAGCAATCTTAGGAGCAGCATCTATAACAGAAGATGGTATTTACTATGTTGATGAAGAAGATGCTTTAATAAAACAAGCAGCTGTAAAAAAATCGGATATAGTAATTGTTCTTGCTGAATATGAGAAATTTAAATGTTTAAGTTATTACAGAGGTGTAAATTGGGAACAAATAGATATTATTATTACAGATAAAATACCACCTTCTGTATTTGTAGATATTATAGAATCATATGATATTAAATTAATTATTACTCATAATAATGCATAGTTTATAAGCAGTAATAAGCATTATGTATATTATCATAATAAGTAAATTATTAATTATATATTAAATAATTTAAGGGGATGAGCTTATGAATAATTTTAAAATGATATGTCTAGATATTGATGGAACTTTATTAAATTCAAATCACAAAATTTCAGAAAAAGTGAAAAATGAAATTAATATAGTTGCAAATGAAAAGAAGATACCTGTGATATTGGTTTCAGCTAGAATGCCAAAAGGAATAATATTCTTACAAAAAGAGCTTGGAATAGAACAGCCAATTATTTGTTATAGTGGAGCTCTAATTCTAGATAAGGATAATAAAATGTTAGCTAAAGAATTTATAGATTTAGTTAATCTCGGAGAAATATATAAATTGGTTAAGAATAACAATATACACATTAGCTTATATAAAGATGATGAGTGGTATATAGAAAAAATGGATTATTGGGCTAAGCAAGAAAGTGAAATAACAAATATTATTCCTAAAGTTACTGAGTTTAATGAATTGATAGAACTATGGAAAAAGGAAGGTACAGGACCCAATAAGATTTTATGTATGGCGAGTCCTGACAAAATAAACTTCTTAAAAGGGAATATTAAAGATAGTGATTTAAATATATATCCATCAAAACCAACATACTTAGAAATTATGCCAACTAACGCATCTAAAACATCTGCAATTAATGTTTTGCAAAAGAAACTTAATGTAGATAAATCAGAGATAATAGCTATGGGTGATAATTATAACGATATTGATATGTTAGAATATGCAGGGCTTGGAATAGCTATGGGCAATGCTCCGGATGATGTAAAGAATCATGCAAATGATGTAACTCTAACAAATGATGAAGATGGAGTGGCAGAAGCACTAAAAAAATATGTTGTTCTATAATATAAATAATAGGACATATATTATGTTAAATCACTAAAAGCCTGATGATTTAATAAAAATGCTCTTAAACTTATATGGTTAAAGGTTTTACAATAAAAGCATACAAAATCTAATTCATACTAAAAGTAGAATATTTTTTAGGTGATATTCCAACAGCTTTTTTAAATGACTTCAAAAAGTTGCTATAATCATTAAATCCACATTGAATATAAACATCATTAATACTTAAACCATTTGAAAGCATAGATTTAGCTATGGATATTCTTCTTGCAGTAATATATTTATTTATAGTAGTGCCAGTAGACAATTTAAAAATTCTACAAATATATGATTCGCTTAAAAAAAAGTGTTCTGCTAAATTTTTAATAGTAATGTTTTCTATAACATTGTCGTTAATATAGCCAATTATTTCTTGAATTTGATTGTGATATTTATAACAGGATAACAATGAATCCTCATTATCTACAAATGTTTTAGTTAAATAGGTGATCAATTCTATAAAGCTTGAATACTCAATCATATCAGAACCAAAACCTTCAGTGCTTGTAATTTTATTTATGAAATATATAAATCTATTTTGCTGTTCTTTATCAAGTTCAATCTTATGACTAAAATTTTCATCACGATGTGTAAAACAATAGCTTAAATCTGTTTTGTTAGTAGAGATAGATTTTAAAAAGTCAGGGTGAATAGAAATTACTATTCGCTCATGAATCATTTTATTTATTTGAGAAACATAGTGACTCTCAAACGGATTTATAACAAATAAATCCCCAGCATTAATATCATATAATTTATTATCTATTAAAAACTGTTTACCACCAGAAATGGAATAATAAATTTCATAACAATCATGTATATGAATAGACATGGTTTCTTCTTCAGTATGTAAATGAGCAATTGAAAAGTATTTATTTTTTATACAATTATTTATAGATTCTTTACATGATGTAAATTCCTTCATACAGTCACCTCATTAAATATTAGTCTACTAATTTTAATTATACTAATCACTTCAGTATTTGCAATATTTTAATGAAAATATAACAAGAAATAGTGAAAATATAATAGTATAATTAAATTAATAAACTCAGAGACATTAAGTGAAACTTGATTCAGGTGGGGTTTTAATACCTATCTGAATCTTAGTTGAACTTATACCCTCAAGGGGCACAATGTCTAGGAGCGTGCAGCCGTTATCTCTCAATTTAAGAAGTAGGAGTATTACGGATGCTAGCTATCAGATAAATATAAGGAGGCAAATATTATGGATATGATTAAAAATTTTTCATTAGAAGGTAAGATAGCATTAGTAACAGGGGCAGCATATGGTATTGGATTTGCGCTTGCAAAGTCTTATGCAGAAGCAGGAGCAACAATAGTGTTTAATGATATTAAGCAGGAGTTAGTTGATAAGGGATTAAAAGCTTATGAAGAAGCTGGAATAAAAGCATATGGATATGTATGTGATGTTACAGATGAACCAAAGGTAATTGAATTAGTTGAAAAAATAGAAAAAGAAGTTGGGGTAATTGATATTTTAGTAAATAATGCAGGAATAATTAAGCGTATCCCAATGCTTGAAATGAAAGCAGAAGAGTTTAGACAAGTCATAGATGTAGATTTAACTGCACCATTTATAGTAGCTAAAGCTGTAATACCTGGAATGATTAAACAAGGACGTGGAAAAATAATAAATATATGTTCTATGATGAGTGAACTCGGAAGAGAAACAGTTTCAGCTTATGCAGCTGCTAAAGGTGGACTTAAAATGCTAACAAAGAATATTGCATCTGAATATGGTCAATACAATATTCAATGTAATGGACTTGGACCAGGATATATAGAAACACCTCAAACTGCACCAATTAGAATAGATGGACATCCATTTAATAATTTTATAATAGCAAAGACTCCAGCTGCACGTTGGGGAACACCAGAAGATTTAACAGGACCAGCTGTTTTCTTAGCATCTAATGCATCAGATTTCGTAAACGGTCATGTGTTATATGTAGATGGCGGAATCTTAGCTTACATTGGAAAACAACCAGAATAATAGTTAAAAATAACCCCAATAATAGGAGGAAAAGAAAAATGAAAATTGCTTTAATAAATGAAAATAGCCAAGCGGTAAAAAATGAAATCATATATGAATCATTAAAAAAGATAGTAGAACCAAAAGGACATGAAGTATTCAATTATGGAATGTATAGTGCAGAAGATCCCGCAGTATTAACATATGTTCAAAATGGTATCTTAGCAGCCATTCTTTTAAATTCGGGAGCAGCTGATTATGTAATAACTGGATGTGGAACAGGAGAGGGAGCAATGCTAGCATGCAATTCATTCCCAGGAGTGCTATGTGGTCATGTAGTAGATCCTTCAGATGCATTTATGTTTGCACAAATTAATGATGGAAATGCAATAGCAATGCCTTTTGCAAAAGGATTTGGATGGGGAGCAGAATTAAATTTGGAATATATATTTGAAAAATTATTCCAAGGCGAAAGTGGACAAGGATATCCAAAGGATAGAGTTGTGCCAGAACAAAGAAATAAAAAGATATTAGATGAAGTTAAAAAAGTAACACATAAAGATATGGTAACAATCTTAAAAGAAATAGATCAAGATTTATTAAAGGGAGCTATAAGTGGAGAAAAATTTAAAGAATATTTCTTTAATAATTGTAAATCTATAGAGATAGAATCTTGTATTAGAAATATATTAGAGTAACACATTGAGATAGTTTAATTTTATGATAACATGATCTAACTAAACCCGCATTATTGGCGCATATTCTTCAGAATATATATGGTAATATGGTTTAGAATATATATGGTAAACCATATTAGAATATGCAGTGTCTAATTATAGTAAGTAAAAACATACATTCAATTAGTATGGATATATTAAAAGATACTATCACAATACGTTAGAATAATAGAAAAATGTGACTTGTATAATAAGGTTGGAGGTAGAATTTAAATCTCCAACCTTTCTTTTACATTTATTTAATATTACTCAATTAGCCGCAATTTAAATTCAAGAATAGAAAAAAATATATAATATTACAAAAGACTAGAATGAATATATCCCATAACTTTACTAATATTATTTGCAACATTCATGAACCCATTTTTATACTTTAATAAACTTTCTATATTATTAAAAAGAGTTACTGAGGAGAGGCTTGTAGCTGCAATCATTTTATTAGTTCTATCAAAAATAGGAACAGCTATGCATATAACGCCAGTATCACATTCAATATTATCAAGTGAATATAAATTCTTTCTTATATCATGAATTTCATCTATAAGTACATTAATATCAGTTATAGTATTTTCGGCGTATTTAACAAATTTAGTATCTTTTAATAAGTTTCTTATTTTATCATCAGAATATTGAGATAATAATAACTTACCCGAAGCAGTACAATAAATTGGTGCTTTTTTACCTATGCTTGAAGACATTGCTATATTTCTACTAGTATGTTCAGATGATACTTTATCTACATATATTATATTAGAATAGGATTCATCTGGAATACAAAGATGTATAACTTCATCAACTTTAGTTGCAAATTCATGTATGTAAGGTCTGGAAATGCTTATTAAATCCATACTATTTGTCATAGAAGAGGATAGATTAAGTACTTTTATATCAAGTTGATATTTATCATTTTCTTTGTTTTGGGTAACATATTTTTTATATTTTAAAGTTGTGATTAATCTGTGTATAGTACTTTTACTTAATCCTAAAATTTTTGACAATTCTCCAATTCCACAACCTTTCGGATATTCCGATAGACAATCAAGTATGTCTAGTGCACGTTCTACGGACTGAACTAAATTAACATTATTTGAATCTTCAGACATATTAAATCCTCCATGTATAATTATTTTCTTTATACTACATTGTAATATTTAATATAGATTTTAACAAATAAAAAATCAAAAAGTTTTTATTGAAGTATCATTGACAATTATAAGTGAAGATATTAAAATAATATTAGATAATGAAACAACGTTCCACAATACGGAACGACAGCAAATCTCAAAATGGATATATAATATTCTTTAATTATATATAATATTAACCAAAAAATTAATCATAGCCTTATCAAGTAGAAAATTTAATTCTATCTCTGCATACTTGATAAGGCTAAAAATATAAGTTGAAAGTGGTGTATTGTTAATGGATGTAATTACTATAGGAGATGCAATGATTGCAATGTGTCCTAAAGAAAAAGGACCAATAATATTTTGTAACACTTTTGAAAGAAAAATAGGTGGAGCAGAATTAAATGTTGCAATAGGTTGTGCAAGATTAGGATTAAATTCAGGCTGGATAAGCAGACTTGGAAATGATGATTTTGGGAAATACATATTAAAAACAGTAAGAGGAGAAGGTATTGATATTTCAGAAGTTAAACTTGTGGATGAATACCCAACATCTGTATACTTTAGAGAAGTTTTATCTGATGGCTCTAGTAGATCTTTTTATTATAGAGAAAAATCGCCAACAAGTACAATGAATCATAAAGAATTAAATGAAGAGTATTTTAAGAATTCAAAAGTACTTCATATTACAGGAGTTTTTCCTTCGATTAATATGAATAATAGAGAAGTTATATTTGAAGCAGTAAAATTAGCAAAGAAACATAATTTAATAGTTTCTTTTGATCCTAATATTAGATTAAAAATGTGGAGTAAAGAAGAAGCTAAAAGTTATATAGAAAAACTTTTACCTTATGTTGATATTCTTTTAATAGGAGATGAAGAGGTAGAAATATTATTAGGTGAAACAAGTTTAGAAGATGCAATAAAAGTTTTCCATAGCTATGGAATAGAAAAAGTTATTGTTAAAAAAGGTGCTAAAGGAGCAATAGGATCGGATAATGAAAATATTTATGAGGTAGATGCTATTAAACCAAAAGCTCTAGTTGATACAGTAGGTGCAGGAGATGGGTTTGCAGCAGGATTTTTAACAGCACTACTTAAAGGAGAAACATTAGAAAATTGTGTTAGATTTGCAAATGCAGTTGGATCTTTAGTAGTTGGAGTTGAAGGTGATAATGAAGGATTACCTTATTATGATGATGTTTTAGTGCATTTAGGACAAGCAAAAAAAGTGGAACGTTAGGATCATATTCTGAAAAAATACAAAAACAAAATAAAACATAGAAATAGAATAATTTTAAATTAATATATAAATAAAGGATGAGGTGTAAATAATGTTTGAAAAAATTTATGAAACATTAAAAGAAGAAAAAGCTGTAGCCGTTATTAGAACTAAAACTTATGAAGAAGCAAAAGAGATTAGTATAGCAGCCATTGACGGTGGAATGAAGATTATAGAAGTAACTATGAGTGTACCAAATGCACCAAAGTTAATAAAAGAATTAAAGGAAGAATATAAAGATGCATGTGTTGGAGCAGGAACTGTTTTAACTAAAGATGCTGTAGATGAATGTATTGAGAATAATGCTGATTTTATTGTTTCTCCTTGTGTTGATGAAGAGATAATAGCGTATGCAATTCAAAGAAAAGCATTAATGATTCCAGGCCTTATGACAATGTCAGAAATAAACAAAGTTTATAAAATGGGATTAAGATTTATAAAAATATTCCCTGGAAATGTTGTTGGAAAAGGATTAATAGGAGCAGCAAAATCAATCTTCCCAGATATTAATATAATGCCTACTGGTGGAGTAAACAAGGATAATATAAGTGAATGGATACAATCTGGGGCAGATTGCAGTGGTATCGGCAGTGATTTAAACAAAGCATATAAAAGCAATGGTGCTCAAGGCGTAAAAGAATATTGTACGGACGTTATGAAGAACGTAAAAAATTTATAATTTATTAGGATTTTAGATAGTAGTGATTAGTTTTACAATAATAAAACTAATCACTATTTTTATGTAAAAAAGGATATACTGAAGCAATTACTAAATCAGATAAGTGGGATATAACAGGGAATTGAATACAAGAATGCGAACTATTAGTTAAAAAAGATTGAGGAAAGGGTATGTTATTTAATTCACTATATGGAAGGTTATTGCTTGCATTACATTCTCAAAATAAAAAATTGGAATAATATCCAAAATTATTTAAAATAGGATACATAAAAAGTAATTTGTTTGTGAAATCCCTCATGAATTAGGGAAGAACAGAGGTTGCTGTAGAATATGAAGGTAACAGTGAATTATATATGTAAGATACTATTACTGCAAAACCATTTTTAGATATCCAATTTTCAGAAATAAAGATTGTTAAAAAAATAGTTATTCTTTAAAAAATTAAAATCAAAGCTTATAATAAAACTGAAATGTTAAATTATTACACGAATCTATTATAGTTACTTATATTGAATATGCTATATGAGTTCCCATGTAAAGGATATAAATGAGATGAAATTATATATTTTAATTAATTTGAAAGGTGGTTGTTATGTTGTATATTTCGAATGGGTAAAATGATAAGTATAGAAAATTCAAAGTAGTTAGAAAAACAGATTTACTTGAAATAAACGTAATAATTTAATAATAGTTTTAAGGGGTCTGATAAAGATGAAAACAGAACAAGGTTTGGTAATTGAGATAAGTGATAATATTGCCAGAATTAAAGTTGGAAGACATAGTGACTGTAGTAATTGTGGTGCTTGTCCAGGCAACGATAGTGTGATTATAAGTGCAAATAATAAAATAGGGGCCAAAGTAGGAGATAAGGTGACCTTTGAAATGAAAGAAGTTAACATTTTAAAAGGAGCCTTTATTGTTTTTGTTTTACCACTAATTGTTGCATTTATTGGGGTACTGTTAGGAGGGCTTATAGGAAAATACATGGGGTCTAATATAAACGTTTCTCAAATTATAGGTGGAATAACTGCTTTTTTATTATCTATGATATTTGTAAAGTTATTTGATAGAGCTGCAACTATAAGTGAAAAGTCAAAGCCAGCAATTATTAGTATTTTATAGTAAATATTTTCTATAACATAAGTTTTTTGTTAAAAACATAATTAAGAGGTGATTGTTAATGTTAAAGCGTTTTCTCGGAGGAATTCATCCTAAAGATAGTAAAGTATATACTATGGACAAAACTATTGAAATTCCACCTTTACCTTCTCAAGTAGTTATTCCTATGAGTCAGCATATAGGAGCTCCTTGTACACCGCTAGTTAAGGTTGGTGATAAGGTTAAGAAAGGACAAGTTATAGCTGAAAGTGATGCTTTTATGCATAGTCCAGTGCATGCATCTATTTCTGGAGAAGTTATTAAGATTGCAGAAATGCCACATGCATCTAGAGTTAACTGTTTATCAATCGTTATTAAAAATGATGGCTTGGATGAATGGGTTCAAGGTATTCCGTTACATCGTGAATGGGACCAACTAGAGACAGCAGAAATCCTTGATATTATTAAAGGAGCAGGAGCAGTTGGAATGGGAGGTGCTACTTTCCCTACACATATTAAGCTTTCTCCAAATAAAAATGTTGATGTTTTTATTGTAAATGCAGCTGAATGTGAGCCGTATTTGACAGCAGATTATAGAATGATGCTTGAATATGCAAAGCGTATAGTTACGGGTGTTAAAATAGTTATGAAAGTACTTGGTGTTAGTAAATGTTTCGTAGGAATAGAGGATAATAAACCAGAGGCTGTAAGCGTTATGAAAGATGCTTTTAAAGGCACATCTGTTGAGGTAGTATCTTTACCTACAAAGTATCCTCAAGGTGCAGAAAAAATGTTGATAAAAGTACTTACTAATCGTGAAGTTCCATCTGGTGGATTACCTATGGATGTTGGAGTTGTAGTACAAAATGTTGGTACTACAGTTTCGATTTGTGATGCTGTAGTTAGTGGGATTCCACTAATAGAAAGAGTTACTACCGTTTCTGGAGATGCAATTAAGGATCCTAAAAATTTATTATTAAGAATAGGGACTAGCTATGAATATGTAATAGATTATTGCGGAGGATTTAGTAAAACTCCTGAAAAAATAATTTCTGGAGGGCCTATGATGGGTATGGCTCAATTTACATTAGATGTACCTGTAATTAAAGGAACCTCTGGTATATTGGCTTTAAGTAGTGATGTTGTAAATTCTGGAGAAGAGTCTCCTTGCATTAGATGTGGTAGATGTGTTAAAGCATGTCCTATGGGGTTAGTACCAAGTATGTTAAGTATATTAGGCGAACGTAATAGATTTAAAGAAGCTAAAGAAGAATATGGTTTGTTTAATTGTATAGAATGTGGAAGTTGTGTTTATACATGTCCTGCAAAACGTAATATTGTGCAATATATAAAATATGCAAAAGCACAAAATTTAGCACAATCAGCAAAGAAATAGTGAGAGAAGGGATAAAATGAGCTCAGAAACTAAAGTAGTTCAAGAAAGTAAAGTACAAAACATTCAACCAAAGGAAATTCAAGTGCAGGATCAAAAATTTACTGTTTCAGCATCACCACATATTAGGTGTAATGAATCAATTTCAAAGATAATGTGGAATGTAAATTTAGCTTTGGCACCTGCAGCTATTTTTTCAATATTTTATTTTGGCTTTCCAGCTTTAATAAATATGATAGTAGGAATAGTTTCAGCAGTTGCATGTGAGTATTTGGTACAAAAGTTTCGTAAAATGAAAATTACAGCATTTGATGGAAGTGCATTTATAACTGGTCTTTTACTGTCAATGTCTCTTCCGCCAACTTTACCACCTTATATGGTAGCAATTGGTTCATTTATAGCTATAGTAATAGCTAAACAATCAATGGGTGGACTTGGATTTAATATTTTCAATCCTGCTCATATTGGAAGAGCAGCTTTAATGGTATCTTGGCCAGTTGCTATGACTACTTGGACAAAACTAACAGGATCAGTAGATGCGGTTAGTAGTGCAACTCCATTAAATATATTAAAACATCAAGGTTATACAAGCTTAATTGAAATTTTTGGAAGTAACACAGCTATGTATAAGGCTATGTTTATTGGGACAAGAAATGGAAGCCTGGGTGAAACATCTACCGTATTACTTCTTATTGGCGGAATATATCTTATATATAAAGGATATATTAACTGGCATGTTCCTGTTTGTATGATTGGAACAGTAGGAATACTTACTTGGATTTTTGGACCAACAGGTTTATTTACTGGTGATCCATTATTTCATATGATGGCTGGTGGCTTAATACTAGGAGCATTCTTCATGGCAACAGATATGGTAACTATTCCTATTACGACAAAAGGTCAAATAATTTTTGCAGTAGGAGCTGGTGCAATAACTGTTTTAATTAGATTAAAAGGTGGCTATCCAGAAGGCGTTTGTTATTCAATTTTGCTAATGAATGCGGTAACACCATTAATAGATCGTTTCGTAAAACCAAAGAACTTTGGGGCAAGGGGGTAGTAAAATGTCAAATGTAGATGTTAAGAAAGAACAGTCTATTTTTAAGATAGCTATAAACTTAATAGGGGCCTGCATAATTTCAGGAGTAATAATAGGAATAGTATATTTTATTACAGCACCTATTGCAGTACAAAAAAATGAAATGATGAAACAAGAGTCAATGAAGGCGTTAGTAAATGATGCAGATAATTTTAAAGAAATATCAGATAAAAAAGAATGGTTTACTGCTGAAAAAGATGGAAAAGTAATTGCTTATGTAGTGCCTGGTGAAAGTAAGGGCTATGGTGGAGCAATTAAAATGCTTGTAGCTGTTACCTCGGATGGAAAGGTAATTGATTATACCATATTATCAGCTAACGAGACTCCTGGCCTTGGAGATAATGCTGCAAAAGAACCCTTTAGAAGTCAATTTGCAGGAAAGCAAGCTGAGAATTTAACGGTAGTAAAGGATCTTTCTAAAAAAGAAAATATTCAGGCTATGACAGGGGCAACTATTTCATCTAAAGCTGTAACACTTGCTGTTAAAAATGCAGTGGAAGAAGTAGTACAGTTTACAGGGGGTAAATAATATGAAAGAATTATGGAAAATTTTCTCTAAAGGTTTATTTGATGAAAATCCAATATTTGTATTAGCTTTGAGTCTTTGTCCAGCATTAGCTGTTACGACTTCAGTTATTAATGGATTAACTATGGGATTAACAGTGCTATTTGTTATTACATCTAATAATGTAGTAGTTTCAATAACACGTAAATGGGTAAATGGCAAAGTTAGAGTGCCAGTTTATATAACATCAATTGCAACTATAGTAACAGTTGTACAACTTGTTTTACAAGCTTTTGCTCCATCTTTATATAAAGCACTTGGAGTATATTTATCATTAGTAGTAGTTTTCGCAATAATACTGGCAAGAGCTGAAGTATTTGCCTCAAAGAATAAGGTCATTCCATCTTTCTTTGATGGGCTTGGTATGGGGTGTGGATTTACAATAGCTATGCTTGTAATATCTGCTATAAGAGAAATTATTGGAAATGGAACAATTTTAGGGATTTCAGTATTCGGATCTGGGTATAATCCAGCATTAATTATGATATTGCCACCGGGTGCATTTATCTTAATTGGCTATATGATGGGAGCAATTAAAATTTATACTAAGCGTAAAGAGAGCAAGCAAGTAAAAGGGAGTGAATCATAATGCAAGAATATTTAACACTTTTTATAGGTTCAGTAGTTGTAAATAACTTTGTTTTAACAAAGTTCTTAGGATTATGTATATTCTTTGGAGTATCTAAAAGTTTAAATGCATCTCTAGGAATGGGTATGGCAGTTACATCTGTTATAACACTTAGCTCAATGTTAGCATGGGTAGTATATAATTTTGTACTTTTACCATATGGTTTAACATTTTTAACAACAATCGTTTTTGTAATACTTATAGCAAGTTTTGTACAATTGTTGGAATTAATAATAAAGAAACACGCACCTGCTTTATATAATATGTGGGGAATTTATCTTGTTTTAATAGCAACAAACTGTATAGTATTATCTGTTCCACTTTTAAGTGTAGAGTCTAATTATTCATTTAGTATGAGTATAGTCTATGCAATAGGATCGGGTATGGGATTTGCACTTGCACTTGTGCTTATGGCGAGTTTAAGAGAAAAATTGGTACATGCAGATGTGCCAAAGGCTCTAGAAGGAACAGGAATAGCATTTATTTTAGCAGGTATGTTATCATTGGCATTCCTTGGATTTTCAGGGATGATATGAACAATTAACAATTAAGGAATAAAGTTAAAAGGTCTTTGAAAATATTCGCAGATAAAAAAAGCGTGAAACGCTATAAAAAATTAAAGATATTCTGAAGGAATATCATCCACAATTGTCAATTGTACATTGAAAAAATGACTAAGTTTATTAAGGAGATGAATAAAAATTATGAATACTGCTATAATGGTTATTGTTGTAATGGGAGCAGTTGGGATAGTTTTTGGATTTATTCTTGCTATCGCAAATAAAAAGTTTTCAATGGAAGTGAATCCGCTTATTCATAAGGTGGATGAGGTTCTTCCTAAAGGACAGTGTGGTGCATGTGGGTTTGCAGGCTGTGCTAATTATGCTGAAGCTGTAGTTTTAAATCCAGATGTTCCTCCAAATTTATGTGTACCTGGTAAAGATGCTGTTGCGAAATTGGTGGCAGAGCTTACAGGCAAAATAGCAGAACAGGTAGAACCAAGAGTTGCTCATGTTAGATGTAAGGGATCAATTAGTAAAGCAACTTTAAGTTATAACTATAAGGGCGTACATGATTGTACTGCTGCAAGTTTAATTCAAGGTGGTCCTAAAGGGTGTAAATATGGATGTATTGGATTTGGAACTTGTGTAAGTAAGTGTCCTTTTGGTGCTATGACTATGGGTGAAGAGGGATTGCCAGTGGTTAATCTAGAAAAGTGTACTGGATGTGGAGCGTGCGAAACAGCATGCCCTAAAAATGTTATACAAATAGTACCAAAAAATGCTACTGTAAAAGTGGACTGTAATTCTAAGGAAAAGGGAGCTGTTGCCCGAAAGGTTTGTAGTACTGCTTGTTTAGGCTGTGGCATTTGTGCAAAGAATTGTAGTTATGGTGCTATTGAGATTAAAGATAATCTTGCAGTAGTAAACAAAGCTATATGTGCTGAAAAATGTAGTAAAGTAACATGCATAGCAAAATGTCCAACTGGAGCTATAAGAATTGCTAATGCATTAAAAGAAGATAAAAGTGCAAGTAATTTAAGGGCTACTAGTTAGGAATATTTGAATATGGATAAGTAAAAAATAAATCTAAGAGTTACTTCACTTATTAGGAGAAAGAACCTTTTAGATTAAATCATATTCAAAAGATAACAGATCAACATGTGTATATTTTGGTCTGTTATTTTATTTTAAAATTCACAATTAAGGAACAAGTACATGTACGATAATTATGAATTGTGTATTGTTCATTGTGCATTGAAGGGTGATTGGAGGATAATAACAGTTGAAGAAGATTATATGTGCATTAACAACTTGTATTTTAACTATTTCAATTTGTAGTTCATGTGCAAGTCAAAAAAATAAATATTACGAAAAAAGTAATATAGTAATGGATACAGCAGTGACATTAAGTGCTAATGGTGAAAAGTCAAAAGAAGCAGTTGAAGAGAGTTTTAAAAAATTAGATGAAATTAATGAAATGGCAAGTGCTAGTATAAGTACTAGTGATGTTTATAAAATCAATAGTCATTCAGGAAAGAGTTATGTAAAAGTTCATCCTGAAATTTTAAAAATGATAGAAACTTCTATAAAATATTCAAAATTAAGTGATGGAGCATGGGATATTACCCTAGGTCCAATAATAAATTTATGGGGCATCGGTACAGATAGTGAAAGATTGCCTTCAGATGAAGAAATTAAAGCTAAATTACCATTGGTGGGATATGAAAAAATTAGTATTAATGAAAATGATAGTAGCGTTATGCTTCAAAAAGAGGGAATGGCTATCGATTTAGGTGGCATTGCTAAAGGTTTTGCTGCAGACGAGGTATTAAAAATTTATAAAAAGTATAATATTGAAAATGGACTTATTAATTTAGGAGCGAGTTCTATTTATGCTCTTGGTAAAAATAAAGATAACAATGAGTGGGCTGTTGGTATTAAACATCCTAGAAGTGAAGATCCAAGCGTTTATATGGGAATAATAAAGTTATCCAATGATTCATTATCTACATCTGGTGATTATGAGAGATGTTTTATAAAAGACAACAAAAGATATCATCATATTATAGATCCCAAAACTGGATATCCAGTAGATAATGGTGTCATAAGTGATACAATAGTAATAGATGGTGATACTCCTGAAAATGGCATGTTATCTGATCTTCTCACTACAACAGTTTTTACATTAGGTCAAGAAAAAGGGTTGAAATTAATAGATAGTTTGTCAGGAGTATCTTGTGAGATTACAACATCAGATTATAAGGTTTATACATCAGAGGGATTTAAAGAGAAAATTACAAACTTAAACAAAGATTTTGAATTTGCAAATTAAAGATTTATAAATACATAAAACATCATATAATCTTAGAAAATGTTACAAAATGATTTTTTAAAATCATTTTGTAACATTTTTATTTATATCAACATCTCTAAAGTAAGGTAGTTTAGACATATGTTTAACTATAAAATTTGCGGTTATGCCAACAAAAATTCCTGTGCCAACACCTGCTATGGAGAGTATAGGCAAATAAAGCATTATAGCTATATTTTGAACTATAGCTGAAGCCACAATTAATTGGCCTACGTTATGAAATAAAGCCCCAGAGGCACTTACACCTATTATGCTTACCTTATCTTTTCCAAGTTCTTTAACACATATCATAACAAGATAACTAAGGATTGCTCCCGCAACACCGTACATAAAGGTTGAGAGACTACCACCAAACATAGTTGATAGCAAAAGTCTTAGTATTATTACTAAAAAGACGTCTTTTTTACTATTTAATGTGTATAGTGATATAACAGTAATTAAATTTGCTAATCCAAGCTTTGCACCAGGTGCAATAAATGGAACTGGAATCATACTTTCAATTGTATAAAGTGCCAAAGCTTGTGAAACTAAAAGTCCTATAAAAACTATTCGAAATGTTTTATTCATCTGATTCACCTCAGTGTACTGGAATAACATCAATATTTTTTTCATTATTATTGCTCTTAATTTCAACCATTAATTTATGTGGAAGGCAAACTAAAAGTTGACCTGGTTTTGATATAAAGCCAGATTTTATACAAATTGCATCTCTGCAATCTGCATCTATAATTCTAATAGATGCATCCTTAAGTTCAATTACATTATATCCATACTCTGTTTTAACATCTATCTGATCTTCACCTCTATGCTCAGATAAGAGTATTTTTTTATAAGGTTTTCCGTCTAAAGTTATTTCTGCGTAAGTTCCATCATAATTTTTATGCATCATTACTCCAAAAATAAGTTCAGGAATAAAGGATAAACATATTAATAAAACTATTATAATTATATCCCACTTTTTAAACATCGTATTTCCTTCTTTAATTTTAACTTTTTAAGTTTAGGCAAATTTGAACTAGTATTTTCTTTTGTGTGTATTATTTGATTAAACATTAATTGTACTTTTATGGTTATTATACATTTTTGCTAAATATTTGTATATATATTTATGTTTAATAATATTTTCCTTAAAACAATAATTTGCATTAAATATAATGCAACTTCTGAGGGTAAAAATGAAAAAAATTAATCATAGTGACTTTATGGGAAAAAGATGATATATTAATAAAAAATGGGTTAAATAAAACTAAAATTATAGTTAGGAAGAAGGTATTATTTATGTATGAAATGAAAGAAGAATATAAAATTGGAGTAGAGCTTATTGACGAGCAACACAAGAAGCTTTTTGAACTAGCTAATAAAGCATACACACTATTGAAAGATGACTTTTCCCTTGATAAATATGATAAAATTGTACACATATTAGAAGAATTAAAAGACTATACTATTTTTCATTTTAAATCAGAAGAAGAATATATGGAAAGTATAGAGTATAAAAGACTTTTTACTCAAAAGATAGAACATGAGAAATTTATAAAAGCTCTTGAAGAAGTAAATTATAGAGATATTGATGAAAAACAGGATGAAAGCTTAGTAAAAATTTTAAACTTTTTAAATGATTGGTTAATAGAGCATATATTAAAGACAGATAAGCTTATAGTACAATAAAATTCATGTGAAATGTTTTTATTGTAAAAAGGGTGTAGCAAGTAACTTTTTTTAATTATTTGCTACACCCTTTCTAATTATGGATGAAAGAATTAAAAATTACATTTATACTGTTAGAAATTTATAGCAAAATTTTTAATTAAGAGGAATAAATGTCGATAATTATTTTTTTGTATTATATATTTATTATGGATGAGATAAATCAAACAAAATATTACATAGATATCCAATACTACACAAAAAAAATTACTTTACTACAATACAATTTTAAAAATATTGTAAACGGTTTAAAAATATAGTATAATTAAAGAAAAAATTGTAGAAATATTCAATAAAAATAAAAATATGGTGTAAATAGAATCAATTAAAACAAGAGATTTGTAGGGGTGTGATTTCTATGCTAAATAATTTTAAAGTAAGGACGAAACTTTTATTATTAATTTTACTAGTATTCATTGCAATCACAGGAATTGCAGTGGTTAATATTGAGAAACAAAAAGAGGCAAATCGTATTTCGTTAGAGGTATTAGAAAAAACTGTCCGTCAAGATTATGATGAGTATATTAAGAGTCAGGTAAGTAATGTAATTACATTGCTTGAAAGCATTGATAAAAAATATAAAAATGGAGAATATACTTTAGAGGAGGCAAAAAAGCTTTCAGCAGATTTAGTACGTGATTTAAGATATAAAGATGGTGGGTACTTTTGGATTGATACAACAGATGGACAAAATGTAGTTCTTTTAGGTAACAAAACAGAAGGGACAAACCGTATAAATGCAAAAGATGTTAATGGATATGAAATGATAAAAGATATTATTAAAAATGGTATGCAAGAAGGTGGGGGATATACAGAATATTGGTTTCCTAAAGAAGGCGCAACAGAAGCTTCACCGAAGAGAGCATATAGTAAATACTACGAACCTTTTGGTTGGGTAGTTGGAACTGGTAATTATACAGATAATATTGATAAAATCATAGCTACTCAAAGTGATATTACAACACAAAATTTCAATAAGGCTAAAATGTTAATGTTTATTATTTTGGCAATAGATCTTATTTTAGCCATTGCAGCTACTTTTGTAGTAGCACAAGAAATTATGAAAGGTTTGAATACTGCGATTGATCATATGAAAGTTATTGCAACTGGAGATTTTTCAGTAAAATTACCTGAAAAATATATTAATAGAAAAGATGATTTTGGTGAACTTGCCACATCGATGGAAACTATGAAATCATCAATTAAGACTTTAATTGAAAGAATACAAAGTGAATCAAAATCAATATGCACAGTTGTTGAGGCTGTTGATGTAAATATTTTTGGATTGGATAAAGATATACAAAATATCTCTAAAACAACAGAGACACTCGCAGCAAGTATGGAAGAAACAGCAGCTTCTTCAGAGGAAATGTCAGCTAGTTCTCATGAAATTGAAATGGCAGTTAGAACTATTGCTCAAAAGTCACAAGAGGGTTCAGAAGCAGCAGCAAAAATTAGCGATAGAGCTGATAATACTAAAGAAAAAGTTATTGAAGCAAAACAAAAAACAAATAATATAATTGTTGAAGTAGGAAAACGACTTGAAAAGGCTTTAGAAGATGCAAAAATAGTTGAACATATTGGTGTTTTATCTGAATCAATTATGGAGATTACATCCCAAACAAATTTACTTGCACTAAATGCAGCTATTGAAGCAGCACGTGCAGGAGAGGCTGGAAGAGGGTTTTCAGTTGTGGCAGATGAAATTAAAAAACTTGCAGAACAATCTAAAGATACTATTCTGCAAATACAATCAGTGACGAGTGAGGTTATGGGGGCTGTTGGAAACCTTTCAGAGAGTTCAAGTGAGTTATTAAACTTTGTTTCTAATGAAGTAACAGCAGATTATGAAGTGTTTATGGATGTAGGAAATAAATATAGCGAAGATTCAGAATATGTAGATGGCTTAATGACTGATTTCAGTGCAACAACAGAAGAACTTTTATCATCTATACAAAGTATGACACAAGTTATTTTAGAATTAGCAAAAGCTTCTAGCGAAGGTGCAAGAGAAACGGCAGAAAATGCAGAAAGTGCTATAAGTATAAAGATGCAGTCTAATGAAGTATCAGAATTGATTAAGAAATCAAGAGAAAGCACTATTAATTTAGAAAAAGAAGTAAAGGGATTCCGTGTATAATTTAAATAAAATATATTGCAAAGTTTAGAATAAAGTTATATAATTAAAGAAATTTAATATATCTTCAGGGCAGGGTGTGAATCCCTACCGGCGGTATAGCCCGCGAGCTTTAACACAGCTGATTCGGTGTAACTCCGAAGCCGACAGTATAGTCTGGATGAAAGAAGGTAACCTATTAGGAATTAAGATTTTCTTACTCTTATTTATTGCAATATATGCCCTGGTGTTTTTTACATCAGGGCTTTTTTGATTAATTTACTATAAGAATAAACAATAAAATAGTAATATTGTAAAGATTAATTACCTAATAAGCTACCCAAAGAAGATAACTTTTGGGAGGCAAATAAAATGAATAAAAACACAAATAAAATGGTTAAAATTTCTTTGTTGTCAGCATTAGCACTTATACTTATGTATATTGATTTTCCAGTAATACCACTTTTTCCATGGCTTAAGATCGACTTAAGTGATGTTCCAGCATTACTAGGCGCATTTGGATTTGGTCCTTTAGCAGGAGTGCTTATCGAACTAATAAAAAATATACTTATAGTATTAGTAAAAGGAACACAAACAGGATTGGTTGGAGAAACCGCAAACTTTTTAATTGGAGTTGCATTAATATTGCCAGCATCATTTGTATATAGCAGAAATAAGAGTAAAAAAAGTGCAATATTAGGAATGGTTTTAGGTGCAGTTTGCATGGAAGTAGTAGGAATAGTATCAAATGTTTATTTCTTATTACCAGCTTATGGAATGCAAATGTCACCAGCAGAATCAATAAAATATATAGCTTTAGGATTACTACCTTTTAATGGAATAAAGGCTTTAATTGTATCAGTATTAACATATATAGTATATAAAAAAGTGTCAGTTTCAATTTTTAAGGCAGAGCCAAACTTTGGTAGTCCGGAAAATAAAAGAAAAACAATATAGTATATAATAAAAAGAAGGCTGTTTCAAAATAATCAAAAGATTATTTTGGCATATCCTTCCTTTATTTGGGGAAAATTAAAACACATAAACATATAACTTATTATTCGAATTTCTTAATAAAATTGAATAATAAGTGTTGTTTTTAATGTTTATATAAATTATATTAATTATAAAGGAATTTTATTTATATGATTTATAAATTTTATAACATAAAGGTTGGATTAATCATGACAATAATATTTAAGAACAATACATAGTAAATTTGAAGTTAGAATTGTGAAGAAAAGCAATAGTTAATTAATAATAACTATTGAATAATAATACCTAATTTGGTATTATATTAATAGATACTTTTAGGAGAGAAGGAGTTTTAACATGAGTTTTAAAATAAATGATACTGTAACTTGGGTTGGGAAAATTGACTGGGAATTAAAGAAATTTCATGGAGATGAATATTCTACACATAAAGGTTCTTCATATAATTCATATTTAATTAAAGATGAAAAGACAGTACTTATTGATACTGTTTGGGGACCATTTACTAGTGAATTTATTACTAATTTAAAAAAAGAAGTAGATATACAAAAAATTGATTATATAGTTATGAACCATTCAGAAGTTGATCATAGTGGTGCATTAGTAGAACTTATGAAGGAAATACCTAATACCCCAATTTATTGTACTAAAGCTGGTGTTAGAATATTAAAAGGATATTATCATCAAGATTGGAACTTTGTAGAAGTGAAAACTGGAGATACATTAGATTTAGGTAAGCATAAACTTACTTTTATAGAAGCTGCAATGCTTCATTGGCCAGATACTATGTTTACATACTTATCAGAAGAAAATATATTATTTAGTAATGATGGTTTTGGTCAACATTATGCTTCAGAATTTATGTATAATGATAAAGTAGATCAAGCAGAATTGTATCAAGAAGCACTAAAATATTATGCCAATATTTTAACTCCATTTAGCAAACAAGTTCTAAAGAAAATTGAAGAAATATTGAGTCTTAACTTACCAATTGATATGATCTGTCCAAGTCATGGAATAATATGGAGAGATAATCCAATTCAAATAGTAAGTAAATATTTGGAATGGGCAAATGAATATCAAGAAAATCAAATCACGATAATTTATGATAGTATGTGGAATGCAACAAGAAGAATGGCAGAATGTATCGCAGAAGGAATAACAACCAATAATAAAGATGTGACAGTAAAGGTTATTAATTCAGCAAAAAGTGATAAGAATGATGTAATTGTAGAAACATTTAAATCAAAAATAGTTCTTATTGGATCATCAACTATAAATAATGGAATTTTATCTTCAACAGCTTCAATAATAGAAATGATTAAAGGCTTTAAATTTAAAAATAAAAAAGGAGCAGCCTTTGGTAGTTATGGATGGAGTGGAGAAGCTATAAAATTACTTACAGAAGAATTAGAGAAAGCTGGAATTAAGACAATTAATTCAGGAATAAGAGAATTATGGAATCCTGATGAAGAAGCATTAAATAGATGTAGAGATTTTGGAAAAAGTATTGTAGAAGAGCTTTAATTTATATACGTATTGAAATGAACAATTTAATATAGGTAATAATAAGTATACAATTATTCATAAAATATGTATATTTGATTAATATTATTATTAATTTAAGGGAGGATTTATATTATGGAAAAATACGTTTGTACAATATGTGGGTATATTTATGATGAAGAAGTAGGCGATCCTGATAACGGTGTTGAAGCTGGAACAAAATTTGAGGATGTACCTGAAGAATGGGTTTGCCCATTATGCGGAGTTCCAAAGTCAGATTTTGAAAAAGAATAATAGAAAAAAGTGTTTTTAAAATAAAATTAAGCATAAAGGGCTATCAAAGTGTTTTTAGATTTTGATAGTCCTTTTATATATATTATAGCAAATAAAATATTGTTAAATATTGTTTTCTATTTTTTTGTATTATTTCAAGATATAATATCTTGCGTTTCAATTACGTATTATATAGAATGTAATTAGTATATTAATTTAGGCATATGGAAGAAAATAAAGAGTCAAAGATATGTGTATATATGATTTATTATTTTTTAAATCCGTATTATGTAAATTTGTTTTTAGTGAATGAACAGATAGGAGAATGGCATTATGTTTACAGAAGAAAGATTAGATGAGATATTAAATATACTTAATATAGAAGGAAAAGTTAAGGTTAAAGATTTAAGTCGAAAATTTAATGTAACAGAAGATTGCATTAGAAAAGATTTGAAGCAATTAGAGCATAAAGGAAGCTTGGAAAGAACTTATGGTGGAGCAATTCAAGTTAGACAATCATCTCAATTATATGATATCTCAGAAAGAGAAAAAATAGATGTTTCAACAAAAACTATTATTTCAAAAAAGGCATTAGAATTAATACAAGATAGAGAAACTATATTTCTAGATATATCAACAATCAATATTTTAATAGCAAAGGCTCTTTTAACAAGTCAAAAAAGAATAACTGTAGTAACCAATATGTTAGAAATAGCAAATGTTTTATCAAAATCAAATAATAATATTACAGCAGTAGTAGTTGCTGGGGTTTTAAATAAATCATTAAATGGATTTATTGGAGCTACAGCTAACGAGTTTATCAAAAAATATAGATTTGATAAATCCTTTATAGGTAGTTGTGGAGTTGATGCCTTTGATAAAAGTATAACTACTTTTGAGATTGAGGATGGAATTACCAAAGCTACAATAATACAATCGAGCAAGAAAACATTTTTAGTAATGGAAAATAAAAAGTTTAATGTAGATGGCAATTACAAATTTGCAGCAATTGACGATATTGATGCAATAATAACAGATGAAAAACCTAGTGAACAAATTATGGAGATATTAATAAATAATGAAATTGAGCTAATATAAAAATAGTTTACATATATAGTAATTTCTCCACTAATATTGATACTCACATTTCAAGGTACTCTTATACATTAAATAAATATATATCCCAAAGTAGAATGGGGCATGCATTTGTGGAACGTTACATCAAAATCTTAAGTAACGGTCACAAATGCATGCCCATTATTTAGCTGGATTATAAGCATAAGTATAATTTTTACGTTGCGTATCTATAATTATTGTTCTCGTAGCCACATTAGTATGGCATCTTCGTTATTATCTTCATAGTATCTTTTTCTAATTCCATCTTGTTTAAATCCATGTTTCTCATAAAGTGATTTAGCAGCAATATTGCTACTTCTAACTTCAAGGGTATAAGCAATACATCCTTGACTTTTACAGTAATCAAGTAATTCTTCAATGAGTTTAGATGCAATGCCTTGCTTTCTATAAGTGGGATGCACAGCTATATTAGTTATGTGAGACTCATCTAGTACAATCCATGTTCCTACAAAACCCACAACCGTATTATCAATTTTTGCAACTAGATATTTAGCGACGGGATTTGTTAATTCTTGTAGATAAGAATTTTTGCTCCAACAAATAGAAAAACTTAATGCACTAATATCTAAAATCTCATCAATATCGTCCTCTTTAATAAAATCAATAATTATATTCATCTTTATTGCATCCTTTGCTCGTATTCTCTTTCGGCTTGTGGTTTTTTCAAATAAAATGGAGTAGAATTTGAATCATCAAAGTCACCATTTTTTAACAATATACTACCTAACTCACCTAAAGAAGAAGCGCGAACTAAATTAAGATGATTAGGTGGGAAATAACAATTTGGACAATTTTTAATTAAATAATCTTTATATTTATCTACCCCATCGCCAATAAAGATAACTTTTTCTTTTTTAGCTTTGATTATTTCTAGAAGTTCATCAATATCTAATGCAGAATAGTCTAAAAGTTTTTCTAATGTAATTGGTAATTCATGTTCCACATAAGAACTTGCTGATTCATTATTAGAAACAGTAAAAGTTGAATGTCCCTTGTATAGTGAAGTATACACACTATTTCTTAAAGCATCCATTATAGGACATATAAGTCCGTCAAAATTAGATACACTGAGTGCTAGGGCATCTAAACTAGATACACTAACATAGGGTTTACTACTTCCAAAGCTTAGACCTTTGATTGTAGCCATGCCTATTCTAAGTCCGGTGAAAGAACCAGGTCCCTTAGAAACTACATAACCATCAATATCATCTACACTTAAATTATTATCAGTCAATAAATCTTGAATTATAGTCATTAATATTACAGAGTGTTCTTTCTTATCATTTAAAGTAATTTCTCCAAGTAATTTCGAATCCTTCATTAAGGCAACAGTGGCTACCCTGGAAGATGAGTCTACAGCAAGTATAATCATATTTTCAACTCCTTTATATAATCATATCTTTCTCCATAAGGGGTTAATGTTATTTTTCTATAATCTTCACCACGCTCAAAGTCTTTTTCTATTTTTATGTGAAGTAAATCCTTTGGCAAAATTTCTTCTATATAATTTGCCCATTCTATAATAGATACTGCATCCGAAAATATATAATCATCAAATCCAATTGCATAAATTTCATCAGGATCACTTACTCTATAAACATCAAAATGATTAAGCTTTAATCTACCACCTTCATATTCATTAACAATTGTAAAGGTTGGACTAGTAATATTATCATTTATATCTAAACCTTTTGCAATTCCTTTGGTTATATGAGTTTTACCAGTTCCTAAGTCTCCAGTTAAACAAATTATATCACCAGGTTTTAATAATTCACCTAATTTTATTCCTAATTGGGTAGTATCATCGATACTATAAACTTCAAATTCCATGAAATACCTCCTTTAAATGAGAATTCAGATTTTATATTTAGAAAATTTAATAAATAATTTGATTTTATATTTTAGCATTATATAATAAAAAATAAGCATAGAAATTCTCATTCTTTTATTTTATATCAAAAATTCATAAAAGCAAATTATTAATAAGGTATATACAAAAATAATAAAATAAATTTGTATATATTTATTTTGAATTAGTTGGTATAATAAAATCAAATGTATACTAAACTAAATTAACATATGAATAAGAAAAGTAATATATAATAATTAAAATATAAAGATAAGTAGTTAAAATTTGGAGGTGACTTATTTTTGAAGAAAATTACCTTTGCGATGGTAATAATAACTATTGCATTGTCTTTTGGTATGAGTTTATTTTCAAGCCCTTTATTAGCTAATACTGAAAAGGATAGGACTGAAAACAGAGATAAGTATCTAAATATAATGACAGTTAATAAACCACAGTATGATATGGTTAAGAAAATTATAAAGGAAAAGGATAATGTAGAATATATGTTTACTAATGAAAAAGAAATTAGTGAATTTAAATATAGTGAAGATGTTTTAAGAAATATATCAAATATGGATTTATTTATATATTCAGGTACTTCATTTGAACCTTGGACCAATTCATTTATTGATGAATTAAAGAAGGGGAATCTTGGAATAATAAACTTAGCTAGAGGAGTTAGACTTTTTAATTATACTTATGATGGTAATTCTAAAGAAAATCCTTATTATTTCGAAGGTATAGAAGAATATAAGATATCATTATATAATGTAAAGGCAGCTATACAAGATAAAGACCCACAAAATAGGGATTATTACGAAGAAAATTATAATGAATCTATTAAACAATTTGATGAAAATATAAAAAAATATGAAGATAAAATAAAACTGCTTGATGAGTATAAATTTATAACATTGAACAATGATTTTGACTATTTAACTAAATCTCTAAATTTAAATACAATTCAGCTTGATAATCATGAAATAGCTGAATTTATAAAGATTAATAATTTAGATCCTAAAAAAGTTATTATTATAGTGGATGGAGAACAAGGAACAAAAATTAATTTATCAGGATATAATACAATAAAACTATGGAAATATTATGGAGATATGTCTTTTGATGATTTAATTTTATATAATATAAATGAATTATCGAAATGGGCAAAAGTAAAAGAAGTTACGGATTTAAGCAATATAACATAACTTAAATATAGATATGAAAAGCATAATTTTAACTTTTGATATCTATAATATAATATTATATTTAGTTTACATTGATGGAATGAAAAACTTGTTGATTTATTTATAAATGTGTTATATAATCATTATTATCTTAGGGGTATGGCTCAACGGTAGAGTAGTGGTCTCCAAAACCATTGATTCTAGGTTCGAATCCTAGTGCCCCTGCCAAAAAGATCATAGTACGTTGTACTATGATCTTTTTTTTGTGCAAAAAAATTATCGTATTCCATATTTTTAGAGTTAATGACCAGTATATTTATAATTTATTTATGGTATCTGGTTAAGAATTATTTTACAAAAGACGTTTAAATATTTATATATAGCATTAAATAAGAAATTACTCTCATATAATATATATGATTTTAATTATATTATTTGTGAGAAATATTAAATTTTGATGAAGAGTAGAAATGAATGATTTAATTTTTAACTACTGCTTATATTAACATTAGATAAATTTTAAGTGCATATAAATTAATTATAAAAAATTATAGGGGTTGATTTTTAATGAAGAGGATATTTGAAAAAATATTTGAAGATTTAAATAAAACTAATGAAAATGATCTTAATACAGCAAGTTTGGTAGCTATGTCAAAAAAAAATATTGAGGAAGTTACAGATTCTACAGGTTTTGATTTTATTTTTGACAATAATGGTATGTATAAATATATAACAAGACAACATGGTTTTGGGAAAAACGTGAACCTTCATGGAAAGATTATAGTTCCAGGAGATGGAGTTTATTCTGTAAACATTCGATCTTCAGATGGTGGTGGTGGTAAATGGGATAGTATTAGAGTAAATCAAGAAGTATCATGTGTTATAAAAACAAGTTTTTGGCATGAAACAACTATTACAGTTTATATATATTCAAATAAGCCTAACTGTAATGGACATGTAGTTATAGATTATTCGTTATAAGATATATTAATTTAAATCATAGACATATGAAAGAAAAAATAACCAATCAAAGTAAAGTATATTTTGCGCTAGAAGAGGAAACATGATATGAAATATATTAGCATACTGATTTGTTGTTTTTCAGGAAACATTAACTGTGTCCATATCGACATATTTACTTAATATTGTTATCATATGATTAAGATAAAATTTATTCTGATTTGGAGGAAATAAAAAAATGTTAAAAGTAACGAAAACAGAAAAGGCTCCAGCAGCTATTGGTCCATATTCTCAAGCAATAGGCTTTGGAGATTTATTATTTACATCAGGACAAATACCTTTAGATCCGTCAACAGGTGAGGTAATAGGTATAAGTATAGAAGAGCAAGCAACACAAGTTATGAAAAATATTTCAGCTATATTAGAAGTTAATAACATTGATTTTAATAATGTTATTAAAACAACTTGTTTTATTGCTAATATGAGTGATTTTGCTAAGTTTAATGAGATTTATGCTAAATATTTCATCAGTAATCCAGCACGTTCTTGTGTAGCTGTAAAGGAGCTTCCTAAAGCTGTTTTATGTGAAGTTGAAGTAATTGCTTGCAAAAATATATAATTGATTAATTATAAAATAATACATCTTATAATTTCATAAAAAGTAAAATGGACTGTTGCAAAGTTTGCTTTTGCAACAGTCCATTTTTATAGAAAATTTAAGCTTTCATTATTTCTGAAACTAATTCATCCATAAGCTCTTTAACAGTAGTCATCTTTGTAAGTCTGCTAGCATTTTCTCCGCAGAAGATAAGTCCTTCATCAACATTACCATTTACTGCATTTATTAAAGCTTTACTTATACAGTAAGGAGTAGTAGCAGGATTACATGGTGTTAAACAGTTGTAGCAATGAGTTATTTTTTCTCTTTCAGTAAGAGTTTTTTTGACAAAAGGAGTTTTAATAGCACGCCCAGGCATTCCTACAGGGCTTTTTACTATTTGAATATTGTCAATTGAACAATTTAAATATGCATCTTTAAATGCCTGAGAAGCATCACATTCTTCAGTTACTACAAATCTTGTCGCCATTTGAACACCACTAGCACCTAATTTAAGATACTTAGCAATATCATATCCATCAAAGACTCCTCCAGCAACTACAACAGGAATTTCTTTATTATATTTTTCAGCATATTTTTTTGTTTCATCTATTATATCTATAACAGTTTTATCAAAATCAAAATTTTCATCTTCTAATTCTTCTAATTTAAATCCTAAATGACCACCAGCCTTCGGACCTTCAATTACAATGAGGTCTGGAGCTACATTATTATGTTTATCCCAAAGCTTTAATATTACTTTAGCAGCTTTTAAAGAAGAAACAATAGGTGCGATTTTTACAGAAGTTCCTTTAACTATTTTAGGCAACATAGTAGGAAGTCCTGCACCAGAAATTATTAAATCAATTCCAGCTTCTATTGCAGCTTTTATATGTTCTTCATAAAAATTAGTTGCAACCATGACATTGATACCTATTATGCCGTCTGGTGCGTTAGCTTTTGCTAGAGTAATGTGCTTTTTTAAAGCTCTTAAATTTGATTCTACAGGGTTTTTTATAAAATCATCTTCATTATAACCAAGTTGAGCAGCGGAAATAATTCCAATGCCACCAGCGTTTGCAACAGCAGAAGCTAATTTAGAAGATGAAACGCCAATACCCATTCCTCCTTGAATAACAGGAATAGGAGCAATTAAATTTCCAATTTTAAGTGAATTAAAATTCATTTTACATATATCCTTTCACGAGAAAATTCGATAATAAAATATTTTGACAATCAAAGTATAATATTATATTACATTATAAAATAATATTAGTACTTAAACAAGGAGAATTTTAAAAAAGTACTGTTTTTATTAGGAACATGAAATAAAATAATGATTGAAATATACTAGCATATCAACTTGCCATTTTAAAAAACATGCATAAAATATTATTTAAAATATTTAATTACATAATTATATTGTTTGGTGTGATTAATTCATGTTTAAGATTTAATAAATTTAATTTATATATTTATTGACATAAACTATAGATGCGTGATACAATATGAAATGTCTTAGGGGTATGGCTCAACGGTAGAGTAGTGGTCTCCAAAACCATTGATTCTAGGTTCGAATCCTAGTGCCCCTGCCACAAAGGTTGTAGTACGTTGTACTACGGCTTTTTTTTATACTCTATTAAATTATAATACGCGGATAATCCTCAGGGAAAACAGAAACACATAGCTTTAAAAACATACTTTATTGTTAGAGTTTCATATATAATAAGAAAGTATGTTTTTAAATGTAAAACTGTTATGTAAATTAGATAACAATATAATAAGTAATATATGAAGAAATATGATGTAGTTAAAATCATAGATGATATATTTAGTGAAATAGTTAATTTCATGATAAGTAATTAAAGGCTTTTTAACTTGAGCATAATTATTATCTAAGTTTAGTAATTTTGAATGCATTAAATATTATTTAATCAAAATAAAGTGTAAATACTCATACAAAATCAATTAAGCGAGTGAACTTATAAGACAACTGCGTCTAGTGTATCAATACATATTAGAAGGAATGAAATAGAGAATAGTATAGAGTAATGTATTTAAAATAGAAAAACAAAGGGGGGTGTAATAACTAAGGTAACTATATATGTTAAGATAAAAGACGTCGCAAAGAGACATAAACAATTTAAAAAAATTTGATAATAACCCTTCAAAAAAGGAGTTTGAAAGATTTGAAAAAAGTTGTTGACAAGATTAAAACCAAGTGATACACTAAGTGAGTTGCTTGATTGCGACAAGGAAAAACAAATAGTTACAACG
>JAKBFR010000084.1 GCA_021837545.1 Bacillota bacterium
ATACCACTATTTTATCTTACTGTCTATGTAACACTGTAACAAAAAAATATATCCTTTTATTTATGAATAATCTAGATTAACTTAAATAAATGATTAATTAATTCCAATTTTTTTTATTATATAAGTTATTTATACAAAATGATAATGTTTTCATATATTTTTTATTATATTTACTGTAAAATATTAAATATCATTCTTGTAGTTCTTTATGCAATATGATATTATATCCATAATATAAATATTTGGAATATGCTAATGTGTTAATATATTCTTAATCAAATTATCATATTAATATTGTTGTTTATTACAAGGAGGAGGATGATTATGAAAAAGACTTTACTTTCAGGAGTTTTAGCTTCTGTCATGGCTATGACACTTCTTGCTGGTTGCGGTGGAAACACAGGATCAAGTACAAGCGGTACTACAGGGGATATAATTAAAATTGGAGCTATTGGTCCATTATCTGGAGCTGCATCTACTTATGGTATATCTGTAAAAGAAGGAGCTCAATTATTAGAAAAAGAGGTTAATGATGCCGGTGGTATCAACGGTAAGAAAATACAATTTGTTTTCGAAGATGATCAAGCTGATCCAAATTCATCAATGCAAGCTTTTAATAAATTAGTTGATGATGAAAAAGTTGTCGCAATCTTAGGACCTGTTACATCAGGTGCATCACTTGCAGTTGCTCCAAATGCAACATCAAGACAAATACCAATGATTACTCCAACAGGAACAGAACCAACAATAACAAAAGTTGGTGGAGAATATATGTTTAGAGGTTGTTTCGTTGATTCATTCCAAGGAGAAGTTCTTGCAAAGTATTCTAGTGAAACATTGAAATCTAAAACAGCTGCTGTATTATATAATTCCGGTTCAGATTATTCAAAAGGAATAGCTGATAGCTTTAAAGCAAAATTTGAAGCTGCTGGTGGAACTGTTGGAGAATTCCTTACTTATAATGATAAAGATACTGATTTTAAGGCTCAATTAACTAAAATCAAGACTTCAAATCCGGATGTAATTGTATTACCTGATTATTACAATGTTGTTGGTCTTATTGCTAAACAAGCTAGAGGAATGGGTATACAATCACAATTCCTTGGTGGAGATGGTTGGGAATCAGAAGAATTGACTAAAATCGGTCAAGATGCTGTAAATGGTGCATTATACATCAATCACTACTACTCTGGTGATACAGATCCTGCTGTAAAATCATTTGTTGACTCTTACAAGAAAGAATATAATAAAGAACCTGATGCTTTTGCAGCTCTTTCATATGATACTAGTAAAATTCTAGTCAAGGCAATTGAAAAGGCTGGCAAAACAGATGGCGCTGCTATTAAAGATGCTTTAGCTACAATGGAAATGACTAGCGTTACAGGTAATATTAAATTTAATAGCGAAAGAAGTGCTATAAAGAGTGCAGCTATCATTAAAATTGATGGAGACAAAAAAGTTTTAGCTGGTAAGGTTAACCCTTAATATTATAAATGGAGGAATATACTATGGAATTTTTACAACAACTTATTAATGGTTTAGCTTTAGGTAGTGTATATGCCCTCCTGGCATTGGGCTATACAATGGTATATGGAATTATTCAACTAATAAACTTTGCCCATGGTGAAATATATATGATAGGAGCCTTTGCAGGCTTCTATTCTGCTTCAACCCTTAGATTACCTTTAATACCAACATTATTAATTGCAATGGTGGTTTCAGCCTTAGCAGGAATAATTATAGAGAAAATTGCTTATAAGCCATTAAGAAATTCTCCAAGAATTACTTTACTTATTACAGCAATTGGAGTTTCTTTATTTTTACAAAATGCTATGAGAATTTCAGTTGGATCCAATCCTAAGCCATTTCCTGACTTAATCAATGCTGGGTCAATTAATATAGGATCTATTCAAATTGAATGGAAAACAATATTAATGTTTGCAATTTCTGCATTCCTTGTTGTTCTTCTTCAATTTATTGTTTACAAAACTAAGATTGGAAAAGCAATGAGAGCTTCTTCTCAAGATATGGAAGCCGCTTCTCTTATGGGTATAAATGTTAATAATACTATCTCTTTTACATTCGCTATAGGTTCTGCCTTAGCTGGTATAGCAGGAGTTTTAGTTGCAATATCTTACCCTAGTATAACTCCTTACATGGGTGTTATGCCTGGACTTAAAGCCTTTGTTGCCGCAGTACTTGGAGGAATTGGAAGTATACCTGGAGCCCTTGTTGGAGGAATTGCTATTGGATTACTTGAAACCTTTTCTAAGGCTTATATATCAACAAACTTCTCAGATGCAATTGTATTTGCAGTTTTAATTATAATACTTTTAATTAAACCTTCTGGTCTATTAGGTAAAAAGACCAATGTGAAAGTGTAGGTGTTGATATGAAGAAGTTTTTTAGTAAAAAGATAGTTTGTTTTACATTATTAATCTTAATTACATATTTAATTTTAATGGGATTAATGAGTGTAAATGTTATAAATTCATATTATAAGGGAATTATTACTTTAGCTCTAATAAATATTATCTTAGCTGTTTCCTTAAACTTAATAGTTGGATTTACAGGACAATTATGTTTAGGTCATGCAGGATTTATGTCAATTGGTGCTTATGTATCAGCTGTGATAACACAAAAAGCAGGCCTACCATTTATTGTTTCAATCTTTATTGCTGCAATAATTGCATGTATATTTGCAGCTTTAATAGGATATCCTACTTTGAAACTTACAGGAGACTATTTTGCAATAACAACCTTAGCATTTTGTGAAATCATTAGAATAGTTATCATGAATATTGATGCAGTTGGTGGTGCTCGTGGATTTACAGGTATTCCAAAAGAAACTAATTTTACACTAGCATTTTTATTTATGGTAATTACCGTCATTGTTATTTATAACATAATTCATTCATCCCAAGGTAGAGCAATGCTTTCTGTTCGTGAGAATGAAATAGCAGCTGAATCAATGGGTATAAATGCATTTAAATATAAAATGATGGCATTTATTATTGGAGCCTTTTTTGCTGGACTTGCAGGGGGGCTTTATGCTCACTACATGGGATATATACAACCAGTATCATTCGATTTTAATAAATCAATAGATTATTTAACTTTTGTTGTATTTGGTGGCATGGGGTCATTATCTGGTTCAATCATTGCTACTATAGTATTAACTTTCTTACCAGAACTTCTAAGGGGTCTTGGAGAATTTAGAATGCTAATCTATCCTTTAGCATTAATAATCCTTATGATATTTAGACCTCAAGGACTACTCGGTGATAAAGAAGTTTCACTTAAAATATTTAAAAAGTTTTTACCCGATAAAACTTCTACGAAATCCAAGAATGGAGAGGAGGCTTAATAGATGTTAGACATTCAAAATTTATCAATTGAATTTGGTGGATTAAAAGCAGTTTCAGATTTTAATCTTACAATAAATGAAAAAGAGATTGTTGGGCTTATAGGACCTAATGGTGCTGGCAAAACTACTGTATTTAATATGTTAACTGGTGTTTATACTCCAACGCAAGGTACTATATCTTATCTTGGAGAAAGAATTCAAGGTCTTAAACCCTATAATATTACAAAAAAGAAAATAGCTAGAACCTTTCAAAATATACGTCTATTTTCTAGCCTTACTGTTCTTGATAATGTTAAAGTTAGTTTTAATTATAGAGTAGAATATTCTCTTTTTGATTCTATATTTAGAACCCCTAAGTTTAAAAAAGTAGAAGCTGAAATTACAGAAAAAAGCATTCAGTTATTAAAGGTTTTTTCTCTTGATACAAAGAAAGATGAATTGGCTAATAATCTTCCTTATGGAGAACAGAGAAAACTTGAAATAGTAAGAGCTCTAGCAGCTGAGCCTTCTTTATTATTATTAGATGAACCTGCAGCTGGAATGAATCCTCAGGAAACAACAGAACTTATGGATTTAATAAATTGGATTAAAAATAAATTCAATTTATCAATACTATTAATAGAACATGATATGAAGCTTGTTATGGGGATTTGCAATAAAATAGCAGTTCTTGACTATGGGAAAAAAATTGCTGAAGGCACTCCAGATGAAATTAAGAACAATCCTAAAGTAATTGAAGCTTACCTTGGAGAGGAGGCATAAGGAAATGCTAAAAATAGATAACATTAACCTATACTATGGGGTAATCCATGCATTAAAAGATATTTCTCTTGAGGTAAAACAAGGTGAAATAGTAACCTTAATAGGAGCCAACGGTGCTGGTAAAACTTCCACACTTAGAGCTATATCAGGTTTAGAGCCAATAAAATCAGGTACTGTTACTTTTAAAAATACGGAGTTAAATAAAATTCCTGCTAATAAAATAGTTTCTTTGGGTCTTTCTCATGTACCTGAAGGAAGAAGAGTTTTTCCACAATTAAGTGTTCTGGAAAATCTGGAATTAGGTGCTTATTTAAGAAACAATAAAGCTGAAATTAAACAGGACATGGAAATGGTCTTTTCTAAATTTCCAAGGTTAAAGGAAAGAATAAAACAACAATCAGGTACCCTTTCTGGTGGTGAACAACAAATGCTTGCAATAGGTAGAGCATTAATGAATAGACCGGAAATGCTTATACTAGATGAACCTTCAATGGGGCTCGCGCCTCTTGTTGTTAAAGATATATTCGATACAATTGTTGAAATTAATAAATCTGGTACAACTATACTTCTAGTTGAACAAAATGCTAATATGGCACTTGCAATTGCAAATAGGGCTTATGTTCTTGAAACTGGTAAAATAGTAAAGTTCGGAGACGCAAAAGAACTTCTCAATGATGATAGCATTAGGAGTGCTTATCTTGGAGAATAATTTGAAAGAAAGTAAATAATTAAAAAATATAAAAAATAAGTTGAGCAAATGATTAAAAATAATTTGCTCAACTTATCTTTATATTTAGGCTGTTAGTGAATATATTCTTTTTCATAATGACAAACTATATAGATAAAAATATTTATAGGAGGTTGCAGTTTATGAATAATGAAGAAACTAGTTCAATACACGATGTAGCTAAAAAAATGATAATTGATGGTGAAACTTTTGATACTATAATGGAGAAGACTCATTTAAGGTTAAAAGATTTAAAAAGAATTCAAAGAGATGAAATAGATCCTAAATTATAGATTTTGCATTTTGAGAAATACCTATTTTTTAAGACAACATTTATTATATCTATCAAATATAGTTTTATTTAAAACGCAGAGTCTACCTCAAAATTAATCTACTTTATTTAATTTTGAGGTAGACTTACTTTATTTATTTTGCTTTCCTATAATACAAATTAACTATATTATACAAAAAATTGAAATGACTTGTATTTTTCTTAATATATTGATGTATAATATAAATATGGAAATATTTATATTTTAAAAATTAAGGAGATGGTCTAAATGATGTCATATTTTATTCTTATTTATGGGGTTATAATTATTTCGTCTATTGTAATCGTTTATTTGGTTAAATACACTTTTTCTCAAGATACTGGTACAGATAAAATGCAAGAAATATCAAATTATATCAAAGAAGGTGCTATGGCGTTTATAAAAAGACAGTATAAGACAATATCTATTTTATCTATTCTAACTTTATTTTTAATTATATTATGCAATTATATAGGTAATTCTTCAAAAGGTTCTAGCATTGCTATATTTATATCTTTTCGAACTGGTATAGCATTTATAGCTGGTGCATTTTGTTCTGCTTTATCTGGCTATATAGGTATGTATATGGCAGTTCATTCAAATGTAAGAGCTGCTGCTGGTGCCAGAAAAGGGTTAAATAATGCTCTTCAAATAGCACTTAAAGGTGGTGCTGTTACTGGACTAGCTGTTACTGCTCTATCTCTTTTAGGAGTTGCTTCTCTTTTCCTTATATATGGAGGAATTTCAGGTGATGACACACTTATAAAAGAAGCTCCTTCTCTTATAGTTGGTTTTGGCTTTGGTGCTTCATTTGTCGCACTGTTTGCACAACTTGGAGGAGGTATATATACTAAGGCTGCTGATGTTGGTGCAGATCTTGTTGGTAAAGTTGAAGCTGGTATTCCAGAAGATGATCCTAGAAATCCAGCTGTTATTGCAGATCTTGTTGGCGACAATGTTGGTGACTGTGCTGGGAGAGGTGCAGATCTTTTCGAATCCACTGCTGCTGAAAATGTTGGTGCCATGATTTTAGGAGTTGCCCTTTATCCTGTTTTTGGATGGAAGGGAATATTATTTCCACTTGTAGCACGTGCATTTGGTATTTTAGCTTCAATAGTAGGAATATTTCTTGTTAAAGTCAAAGACGACAATGATGATCCTATGAAAGCATTAAAAGGTGGTTTTGTTATAACGTCCTTAATTAATGTAGTACTTCTATTCTTTGTAGTTCGAAATATGTTAAGCGGCACTCTCGAAAATGGAACTAAAGTAAATTATATTTATTTATACGGCTGTGCCCTTGCTGGAATATTTCTAAGTTATATATTTGTAATTATTACTGATTATTATACTTCAATAACTCATAAACCTGTAAAAGATATAGCTGATGCTTGTGAAACTGGCGCTGGAACTAACATAATAACCGGTTTATCTGTAGGTATGGAATCTACTGCTTTACCTGTAATATTTATATCCTTGTGCATATTTGTTTCTTATAAATTAGCTGCTCTAGCTTTACCAGGAATTGCAAGTGCTGGTTTATATGGTACTGCAATAGCTACCATGGGAATGCTTTCAACTTGCACATATATCCTTGCTATGGATACCTTTGGACCAATAACTGATAATGCTGGTGGTATTACAGAAATGTCTGGTGCTCCTGAAGAAATCAGAATAGTAACTGATAGATTAGATGCTTGTGGTAATACTACAAAAGCATTAACAAAAGGTTATGCGGTAGGTTCAGCAGCATTTGCTCCATTCTTACTATTTTCTGCTTACTTAGATGAGGTTAAAAGGATACTAGGTGTACCTTTAGATTCTTGGTTTGCAGTTGATATAGGAAAGCCAGAAGTATTTATAGCTGGCTTTATAGGTGCTATGATTGTATTCTTATTTAGTTCTACTGCAATAAAAGCTGTTAGTAGAGCCGCTCAATATGTAATATTAGAAGTTAGAAGACAATTTAAAGAAATTCCTGGAATAATGGAAGGAACAGCAAAACCTGATTATGCTAAGTGCGTTGATATAGTTACAAAAGGAGCATTAAAAGAAATGATACTCCCAGGACTATTAGTAATTTCTGCACCTATATTAGTTGGTGTACTTCTAGGAAAAGAAGCTGCCGCAGGTTTTCTAATGGTAACTACTATTGCTGGTGTCATTATGGCTCTATTCCTAAATAATGGTGGTGGTGCATGGGATAATGCTAAAAAGCTTATAGAGCTTGGAGCTCACGGTGGCAAAAACTCTGAAGCACACAAAGCTAGTGTAGTTGGTGATACAGTTGGTGATCCATTTAAGGATACTGCCGGTCCATCACTTCATGTACTTATAAAACTTGTAAGTACATTGACATTAGTATTTGTAGCATTATTTAGTTAAAAATAAATATCAACCTACAACAGTTAATTATTATCAAAAAATTGTACCCTATAGAGTATACCTAATTAATATATACTCTATAGGGTATTTTTATATACTTTTCAACTAATTCACCAGCTAAAGCCTTTTTTACAACAGGAATATTTGATACCATAATTCTTTCATATGCTTAGTCTACTGATACTGTCTGTATATTAACATTGTTTTCTAATAATATTTCCTTACTATCCGTAGGAATATTAGTATCGGTGAACACATAGTTAACTTCATTTGCTTTAAATTGTACTACAACACCTTGCTTTGAAAACTTAGAAGATTCGGTGAGTATTATTACATTACTTGCATTCTCTGCCATTGCCTTAACGGTTTCTGTTCTCATGTGGTTTGTACCAGTAAATCCTCCCTTTATTGTAAATCCATCTGTACCAACAAATAGTTTATCAACAAAAAAGTCTTTAGCACATTTTCTAGTAATAGGTCCCACTAAAACTTGAGATTCTGGTTGATAATCTCCACCTAGTAACACAACCTTTGCAAATGGAGCTTCTCTTATATATGATGCTATAAATGCTGAATTAGTAATAATAGTAACATCTTTTTTATTATGTGCAATTTCATACGCAAGTAATGCGCAACAAGAACCTGATTCAATCATTACAGTTTCTCCATTTGAAACTAATTCCACAGCCTGCTTTGCAATCTTTCGCTTAATATCATAATTAAAAGATAATCTATTATTTATATCATCACTAGAATTTATTACTGCATATCCATGTTCGCGCCTTAAAAGACCTTTTTCTTCCAAAGTACTTAAATCTTTACGTATTGTAACCTGCGATACATTTAAAGCTTCTGATAACTTAGCAACTTCAATACGTTTATTATCATTTACTAATTGTAAAAGTTTTGTCTGTCTGCTTATCATTTTTCATCATCCTTATCAAAAATCAATATTATGTAAGAAGTATAACATATATAATTTTTCCATACAAACATTATACATTTCAAATGAAATTTAATTACTTTCTCTTATAATTTAATTATATTGATATAATACACAAACTAAGTTTAAATTCGTTCGAAATTATTTCCCTTTTAATTTATCATAAAAAGTCCCTCAAGAATTCACACAAAATTTTGAGGGACTTTTGCTATTAACGCTGTATAATACGTAATTATACCTTTATTGCATATTATTATACTAAATCAACGATAGAAACATCTCCATATATAGCTTTCCAATCAGCTGTAAAGTCATCAACCGCCTTTTGAATTGCTGACATTTTTAATGCATCTTGTAAAATTTCAGGTGCTACTGTTGCAGTTTGTGCTCCACAAGCAAAAGAATCATTTACTTGTCCTATGTTTTTAAAACTTGCTGCAAGTATTTTGCTATTATAGTTATACTTTTCAATCATATCTGCGAAAGTACTTATAACTTCACGAGGATCAATATCCATATTTTCCATACGATTAAAATATGGTGCGATGAAATCTGCACCTGCTTCCATTGCGAGCAGACCTTGTGCCTTTGTATATTGCTTAAAGGAAACTCGATTCGCATACGCTCACTGAGTAAGCGATTCACACAAAATCATTTTTATTAAGGAAGTTAACTCGTATGCGCGAGTTAGCTAAGTTCGAGTAACCAAATATAAAATTAGGACTCTCACTTATCTGTTTAAAGTGCTTGTTCTGTTCTTTCAATTATATCGTCTTGAGTTTGTTTAGATAATACATTAAAGAATGCGCTATATCCTGCAACTCTAACAATTAAATCTCTGTAGTTTTCCGGATCTTTTTGTGCATCAATTAGAGTATCTCTAGATACTACGTTATATTGTACATGGAAACCTTCTAAACGATTAAAGAAAGTCCTAATTAATAAAATTAATTTTGCCCTATCGCTTTCTTTAACTAACATTTGTGGTGTAACTTTTTGGTTTAATAGTACTCCACCAGTAATATCATGAGTTGGTAATTTAGACACTGATTTAAATACTGCTGTAGGACCATTTTGATCCATTGCATGAGATGGTGAACATCCTTCTGCTAAAGCTTCTCCTGCTTTTCTTCCATCTGGAGTAGCTAGTGTTCCAGCTCCTTGTGGTACATTTGCAGAAATTGAAGATGTACCTGCATAATAGCATCCTCCAATTGGCCCTCTACCATATCTAGTATTTTTGTACTTCTTTATCTCATCAATATAAATTTCATAAGCTTCTCTTAATAATAAATCTATATAATCATCATCATTTCCATACTTAGGCGCATCATTAATTAACATACCTTGAATCCTTTTACCTTCTTCTCCATCAAAATTATTAACTAAAGAATTCCATAATTGTTCTGTAGTAAAACTTTTATCTTCAAATACACATTTTTTAATAGCTGCAAGGGAATCTCCAAGATTTGCAATACCAACTTGAAGGTCACTTATAAAGTCATATACGGCTCCACCTTCTTTTAAATTTAATCCCCTTTCAATACAATCATCTGTCAATGCGGAACATAATATATCTGCCGTAACTTCTTCTATTGCCATATCTGCACAACTATCTATTATTACACTATGTCTAGTAAATTCACGAATAATCTTGTCCCAAGCTTTCATAACTTCATCAAAAGAAGTCATATCCTTAAAGTGCCCTACACCCACGCATAGCTTTGTTCCTGATTCAGGATCAACGCCATCATTTAATGCAATTAATAATGATTTAGGGAAGTTTAAGAAACTCATACCTGTACATCTGTAACCCCATTTACCTGGAACTGCAACTTCAACGCATCCAATTGCACTATAGTTATATGCATCCTCTTCTGATACACCCTTTTCTATAAATGATGGAATAATAACTTCATCACTATTAAATGCTGGCATACCAAATCCTAATCTTACTACTTCAATACATTCTTTCATAAAATCATCAGATAGTCCTTTGTGATAACGTACTGTTAAATTAGGTTGTGGTAATTTTGTTTGTGCAACACTCTTTAAGATTAGGTAACTTAATAA
>JAKBFR010000085.1 GCA_021837545.1 Bacillota bacterium
AAGTATGAAGCAAAATAGACTAGCATGCTGACTTGTTATTTTTTTGAATATGCCTTAATTAAAATCCATTATTATCTGAAACTTCTCTAATCCATCTTCCTGATTTTTTAATTGTTTTCTTTTGAGTAGCTAAATCTACTGCAATGAATCCATATCTATTTTTATATGCATTACTCCATGACCAGCAATCAATTGGTGTCCATGTATGATATCCAAAGCAATTAGTTCCCTCACTTATTCCTTTATGAAGATATGCTAAATGTTCCTTATAGAAATCTATTCTATAATCATCTTCTATTATGCCATCTGCATTTATATACTTTTCTTCACCTTCAACGCCCATACCATTTTCAGATATGTACCAAGGAATATTATTGTAATTATCTCTTATGTTAATTCCAATATCATACATACATTGTGGATATATTTCCCACCCTCTATAAGGGTTCATTCTTCTTCCTGGCATTTCATAATTATCAAAGTATTTATCTGGCATCCAACCATTTGTTTCATCTAATTTTGTTTCTTTAGCTTTTGCTCTTCTTGGTTGATAGTAATTTACTCCTAAGAAATCAATTGTATTGCTTTTTATTATTTCTATTTCTTCTTCTGTTGATTCCCATATTACCTTATCATTAGTTAATACTTCAACTAATGATGGTGTAAATTCTCCTTTAATAGCTGGATCTAAGAATGAATTATTAAAGAAATCTTCTGCAAATTTAGCTGCTTTTACATCTTCTTCATCTTGTGATCTTGGATATGATGGAGTTAAATTAAGAATTATACCAATCTTTCCACCGTCTTTATCACAGCCTAATTCCCTAAATGCTTTTATAGCCTTTGCTGATGCTAAATTTATATTATATAAAACTTGAACTGCTTTTTTGCCATCAACTATTTTAGGATAGTGGAATTGATATAAATATTCGCCTTCAACTACAACCATCGGTTCATTGAATGTAGCCCAATGTTTAACCCTATCACCAAATAATTCAAAGCACTTCTTAGCAAATACTGCAAATAAATCTACTACATGTTTAGATTCCCATCCACCGTACTTATCATATAATTCAACTGGTAAATCAAAGTGATGTAAATTCATTACTGGAATCATGTTATTTTTAATACATTCATCAATTACTTCATTATAAAATCTTACTCCATCTTCATCTACTTCGCCAGTTTCAAAATCTTTAATTAGTCTTGTCCATTGAATTGATGTTCTGAAACTATTTAATCCTATTTCTTTTACCAATTCTAAATCTTCTTTATGACTATTATAAAAATTTGATGCTACATCAGGTCCTACTCCATTAAAGAATACTTCTGGCTCTATATCAAACCAATGATCAAATACGCTATCATGTTTTTTGTTAAATCTACCTTCACTTTGTGGACCTGATGTTGCTGAACCCCACCAAAAATTTTCTGGAAATTTATATTGTAAACTCATTTTTTTCTTCCTCCTAAATTTTTTTTGTTTATTTTTAATCATACTGACTAGTTATTCTTTAGAATATTATTAGCCTTTTCTACAGAAGTGCAGCTCCTATAAGACCTGCATTATCGCCAATTTGTGCTATTCTTATGTCTACGATTGCTGGATCTGCTACTTTTGTCTTTACACAATCTACAACCTTAGGTAATAAATAAGGATTATATATCATTACAGCTCCACCAATAACTACAGTTTCCGGATCTACTACTGAAATTATATTAGCGATTCCAATTGAAATATTATCTATCCATTTTTCTATTACTTGGACAGCTTTTTCATCACTACTTTCATATAAATCAAAAACTTCTTTTGTGCTTAATGTTTTTCCATATGCTTCTGATGCTATTCTTGCTATATGGACTCCACTACATTGTCCTTCTAGCCCACCTTTATTTAGACCTACATGACTATATTTATCTTCGTTTATTATCATATTGTATATTTCTGCTGTTTGGCTATGTGCTCCATTTATAATCTTCTTATCAAGTATTAAAGCACCACCAACTCCTGTAGAAACTGTTATATAAAATACTGATTCACATTCCTTGGCGCTTCCAACTAAACTTTCTGCAAGCCCTGCTACATTAGCATCATTATTAACTTGAACAGGTAAATTTAGTTTTTCATTTAGGTATTCTTTTATATTAAAGTTTTCCCAACCCTTTAAGTTAACTGGATTTAATAATTTTCCTACTTTAAGATTTAAAGGTCCTGGTGCACCAACTCCAACTTTCTCAAATTCATATTTGTTCCATTCTACCTTTATTTGATTAATTAATTTATCCAAATTATAAGATGGCCCTTTTTTTACTTCATTTTCAATTTTGAAGATTTCTACTATATTTCCTTCTTGTGAAATAACAGCAGCTCTTAAGTTAGTACCTCCAATATCAATTCCAATTAAATATGACAATAGAACTCCCCCTAACTATTTATTAAGTAATTATTAAAAACTTTTTTGAAGTATTACTTTTAGATCCATTCATACACTATTAATATTTAAATTCTTCTCTTTTTTATAGGTTAATTATATAATATTATTTATAATTAATCAATTATATGTTATATCTTTTTTATATCAAAAGTATATTGTTTAATTCGAATCTTTTTATCACCTGTTTCCATAATGGCTCTTTTACTTCTAATTCTCCTAATTTGAAATTTTCTTTTATAAATAAACTTATCACTATTTTATATTTTTTAAATTAATGGAGTATATAATAGAATTAACTCTTACAATTAATTCTATGTTTAATCAAAATATACAAAACCATCACTATTCAAAAAATAAGAGCCCCCTCAAATATCATTGCTATTTGAGGGGGCTAATTAAAATCTTATAATTCTTCACGTCTTTGAGTTGATTTTATAAATATTTCTTTTAGTGATTGTTTATCATCATTTTCTATTGCATCTTTTATTTTATCTAGTTCTATCTCAAAATTTTCTATGCTTTTCAACAAATTCTCCTTATTTCCCAGGAAAAGTTCACTCCAAAGATCTTCATTTATATTCGCTATTCTTGTTAAATCTCTATAGCTATCACCAATAAAGCTTCCAGTTTCTCTTCCTTCTACATCACTATTAACTAATGCTACAGCTAATGAATGAGGAAGTTGGCTTGTATATCCAATCATTTCATCATGATACTCTGGAGTTATTCTTTTAACCCTTTTAAATCCAATTTTATAAACTAAATCTTCCATCATGTTTAAATTTTCTTCTTTATTCCTAGCTACAGGAGTTAAAATATAATTTGCACCTTTAAAAACCTGACTACTTGCAAAATCTATTCCCTTCTTTTCTCTTCCTGCCATTGGATGTCCAAAAACAAAGTCGATATTTTTAGGTAATATTTTTACGATGTCTTCAATAAATAGCTTTTTAATACCAGTTGCATCTGTTATTACAGCACCATCTTTGAAGTTGTCTTTATTGTCACTAATAAATTGTTTAACTAATCTAGGATATAAAGATATAATTATAAAATCTGCACTTTTAACAATTTCTTGCCCACTTGTAAAGCCATCTTTAATTAATCCGAGCTTCTTAGCTTTTTCTAAAGATTCTTCATTGATGTCTATTCCATACACATCATCATACCCTGCTTCTTTCAAAGCCATAGCAAATGATCCTCCAATTACTCCAAGACCTACAACTACTATTTTCATATTTATAGCCCCTCTATGCGACTTATATTTGTTTATCTTCTATCTTAGCTACAGCTTTAACTTTGCTCATTAATACATCAAATTGATCTGGTGTAAGTGATTGTTGTCCATCGCTTAATGCATTTTCAGGATCATTATGAACTTCTATCATAAGTCCATCAGCACCTGCCATTATAGCTGCTTTAGCCATTGGTTCTACAAGGTATGCATATCCCCCTGCATGACTTGGATCAACAATTATAGGTAAATGTGATAATCTCTTAATTACTGGTATTGCTTGTAAGTCTAATGTATTTCTTGTAATAGTTTCGAAAGTTCTTATTCCTCTTTCACAAAGAATTACATTTTCATTACCACCAGCCATAATGTATTCTGCTGACATAAGCCATTCTTCTATAGTTGCTGATAAACCTCTCTTTAAAAGAATAGGTGTCTTAGTCTTACCAATTTGCTTTAATAAATCAAAGTTTTGCATATTTCTAGCACCAATTTGAATCATATCAACGTCTTCAACAAAATCATCTAAGTAATCTGTAGACATAAGTTCTGTTACTATTGGAAGTCCTGTTTCTTTCTTTGCTGCTTTTAAAAGTTTTAATCCTTCAAGCTCTAATCCTTGAAAACTATATGGTGAAGTTCTTGGCTTAAATGCTCCTCCTCTTAAGAAGTTAGCACCTGCTGCCTTTACTCTCTTTGCAATTTCAATAATTTGTTCTTCGCTTTCAACAGAACATGGACCAGCCATTATTCCAAGTCTTCCGCCACCAACTATTGATCCTTCAACATTAACTACAGTATCTTCAGGCTTGAATATTCTATTAGCTTTCTTAAAAGGTTCTTGAACCTTCATAACTCTATCAACACCTTTAAGTACTTGTATTTTCTTAGGATCTATTATAGACGTATCTCCTACAACTCCTATTATGTAGTATGTGTCTCCCTTAGAAAGATTCGTTTCTAAACCTTTTGATTCGACTACTGCTTTTACCTTTCCTACTTCTTCTTCACTTGCTTTTGGGTTCATAATAATTATCATTTTACTTTCCTCCTGTACTTCTACTTTTAATTTTAGTTTTTCCTTCTACTATGCTTCTATCCTACAAACTTGACATCTTATGAAAATAAACTCTAATTCACAGTTTTTTAAACTATTCATTAATCATTGTTATTTAAAGATGTCTATATATAATATAAACTATTTAGGCAATTGTTTCAATTCTAATGCCTTCATAGCTAATACATATCCACTTTCTCCAAATCCACACATTTGTCCTATACAAGCTGGTGCAGTTACAGATTTTTTTCTAAAATCTTCTCTTGCATGTACATTTGATAAATGTACTTCAACTGTATCAATATCAAGTCCTTTTATTGCATCATGAATTGCATAACTATAATGAGTATAGGCTCCTGGATTTATTATTATTCCATCATAATTTTCAAAATATGCTTTTTGAAGTTGATCAATTATTTCGCCTTCACAGTTACTTTGAAATAATGTTATTTCATGACCTCTGTTTTTTCCTTCTTCTTCAATATAGTCACATATATCTTCAAAAGATTTTGTGCCATAAACGCCTTTTTCCCTAACTCCAACCATATTTAAGTTAGGTCCATTAATAACCATAATCTTCACTTTAACACCACCTTTAATTCAATTAACAGTTAACAATTAACAATTATTTTTTAATTATTTCTTTTACTTTGTTTACAGTATCTCTAACATTTTTATCATTTTTAACTACTTCATCTGCACTTGCTTTATACAACTCATAACGTTCTTCATATAATTTAATTATCTTCTCTTTGCCGTCTTTAAGTAGTGGCCTTTTTGAAATATCCACATCAGTTAAAAGATCTTCTAACGGTCTATCTATGAAAATAATACATGACTCTTTTTTTAATATTTTAATATTCTCTTTTCTTTTTACTACTCCTCCACCAGAAGAAATTAAGATATTACTTTTTTCTGATAGCTCTTTACAAGCCAATGTTTCAAAATCTCTAAAGTAATCTTCTCCTTGCTCAAAAAGTTGCGGAATTGTTTTAGCTGTCATATTTTCAATGTAGTCATCCATATCAAAAAAATTAAGATTTAATTCTTTGCTTACCAATTTGCCAATTGTGCTTTTACCACTTCCAGGCATACCAACAAGTACTACTTTATTTTTCATACATTTCACCTACTTAAATTCATCTTCAAATATTGAATATAACTCTTGAGTTACATCATTATCAAGGGGAATTCCCTGCCATATTTCCTCTGCTTTTATAGCTTGACCAACTAGCATTTCAATCCCACCACATACTTTTTTATTCAAGGTTTTTCCTATTTTTAAGAATTTTGTTTCTTTAGGATTGTAAATGAGATCTATTAAAATATTGAAATTAGATATTATATCTTCATTAACTGCAGTTTCATTCATATGAGGATACATTCCAAGTGGAGTTGAATTTATTAAAATATCACCTTTTAGGTTCGATATATCTTCATAAGATTTACATTCAATTCTATTATCATCATAACCTGAATTATCTTTAATTTTTCTAGACACCAAATAAATAGTTTTTATTCCTTCATCTAAAAGATAATTAATTACTGCTTTAGCTGCTCCACCATTTCCAAGTACCATCGCTATATTATCTTTAACTTTAATGTCATTATTTTTTATAATCGTACCAAAACCAAAATAATCTGTATTATATCCATATAACTTTCCATTGTTTAAGAAAATAGTATTTACTGCTCCTATTTTCTTAGCTTCCTCTGATATAAAATCTAAATATTTCATTACCTCTTGCTTATAAGGGATAGTTACATTAACTCCCTTTATTTTAAGAATTTTTAATGAATCTATAGCATTGCCCAAGTCCTCTTTCCCTACTTCAAAGAGCTTATATGATCCTTCAATATCTAAAGCTTTGAAAAGTGTATTATGAATCTTAGGTGAAAGACTATGTAGCAATTTTTCTCCTATTAATCCGTAAAAGTCCAATTTAACACCCACTTTCCCAATTAACAATGAATAATTATTTTTGCAACATATATAGTTAAAATCTCTAAAAGAGATTTTAAGAAATTATAATTTTTCGAAAAGCTCTAAGCTTTTCTTCCTTAATTGTTAATTGATTTCTCATATCCACCAATAAGTTTAAAGTAAGCACTACTTTGTTCAATTAATTTTAAAGCTTTTGTTACTTTTTCACTTTCAATATTACCTTCAAAATCAATATACAAGAAATATTTCCAAGCACCTTTTTCCATTGGTCTTGATTCAATTTTCATCATGTTTATATTATTCTCAGCAAAATGTCTTAATAATTTATATAAAGTTCCTGCCTTATGTTCAAGTGAAAATACAACACTTACCTTATTACAGCTTTGATCTGTCTCAATATTTTTTGATATTATTATAAATCTTGTGGAATTATCACTTTGATTATTTATATTCGATTCTATAATATCTAATCCATATATACTAGCAGCTCTATTGCTTGCAATAGCAACTTTAGATATATCTTTCAAATCACTAATGAGTTTTGCACTTACAGCTGTACTATGGAAAGGTATGAGCTTCCAGTCATTATGCTTTTTCAAAAATTCAGTACTTTGTTCAATAGGTTGAGGATGAGAATATACCTCTTTAATTGTATCTAAAGTTGTACCTTTAATACCAATTAAATTTTGGTTTATTTTAATACACTCTTCTCCAACAATGTAAAAACCGTACTTATATATAAGATCATAAACTTGCGAAATAGCACCTGTTGAAGAATTTTCTATAGGTAGAATTCCATATTTAATTTCATCATTTTTTACTGCTAAAAATATATCCTCAAACTCATCATAAGCATTAGGTTTTTCTACAGAACCAAAATATTTTATCATAGCTTCTTCAGTAAATGATCCTGGAACACCATAGAATCCAATTTCTCCTTGTTTTATATCTTTAGTTCTTTGTAAACTTAATTTTTTTTCTATAACTTCCTCAGCCTCTAACATCTTTCTGCTTTGAAGCTCTCTTGATACTTCCATCAATGATATAAAAAACTTTCTTGTTTCTTCATCATAATCATTATTTTTTAGATATCCAACATTTTTTTCAATAACTTCATCTTCTCTATCTCTATTAAAGATAGGTAAATTATTAGTTTTTTTATAATTTGCAATATTAATAACCGTATCCATTCTCTCTTCGAAAAGTTTAGTTATTTCTTTATCTATCTCATCAATTCTATTTCTATAATTATCTATATCTGACATTTCACAAATCCCCCCACTTAACTCAGTTAACAGTTAACCGAACTAAAACTGTTAACCGAGTTAAAGTATTAAATCTAATATCCCAATGGCCGTTACTGCTTCAATTACTGGTACTGCTCTTTGTACTATACATGGATCATGTCTTCCTTTAATTACAAGGTCTGACTCTTTATTTTCTTCAATATCTATGGTTCTTTGAGTCTTTGATATTGAAGGTGTTGGCTTAATTCCAACCTTAAATAATATTGGCATTCCATTAGTTATTCCACCTGTTATTCCACCATTATTATTTGTATACGTCTTAACTTTATCTCCATCATAATAATATTCATCATTACAGTCTGAGCCTCTACGTTCACTCATTGAAAATCCTTTTCCAAATTCTATGCCTTTAACAGCTGGAACTGAAAACATTAAATGAGCTAATGTAGATTCTACTGAATCAAAAAATGGATTTCCAATTCCTGCATCTATTCCAAGAACTGTACATTCAATAGTTCCTCCTACTGAATCTTGATCTTTCTTAGCTTCAAGAATTGTATTTCTCATTTCTTCTTCTTTTTCAGGAGTTAAAAGTGGTAATTCTTTAACTTTTAATTTTTCTAACAGTTTTTTATTTAATTCAACCTCATAAAAACTCTTATCTTGGATATTTCCAATACTCTTAACATGAGCTCCTATATTAATTCCTTTTGATTCTAATACTTGCTTGCAAACAGCACCTGCAAATACTAATGGTGCAGTAATTCTTCCTGAAAAATGTCCACCACCTCTATAATCATTGAATCCATTATATCTAATGAATCCAGGATAATCTGCATGACCAGGTCTCATTAAGTCCTTAAGCTTCCCATAATCTTTAGAGTGCATATCTGCATTTCTAATCACTGCACAAAGTGGTGTTCCTGTTGTTTTCCCCTCAAAAAAACCACTTAAAATTTCAGGTGCATCAGCTTCTTTTCTTGCTGTTGATAAATTACTTTTTCCTGGTGCACGACGATCCATTTCTTTTAAAACATCTTCCATATTAATTTCAATGCCTGAAGGCAATCCGTCAATTGTGATTCCAATTCCAACTCCATGAGATTCACCAAAAATAGAAACTTTTAATTTATTTCCCCACATTCCACTCATCAAATACACCTCCTACATTCTTAAAATCTGTCCAAAACTCTGGGTATGACTTTGAAACACATTCATAATCTTTTAATATAATAGGTTCTTTGCATATTGTTGATGCTATGGCTAAAGTCATTGCAATTCTATGATCCTTATGGCTCCAAACTTCTGCATTTCCATTAAGTTCTGTAACGCCTTCAATTATTAATCCATCTTCTTTTTCTGTGATTTTAGCACCTAATTTATTTAACTCAGAAGTTACAGCTGCTAATCTATCACATTCTTTTATTCTAAGCCTTCCAGCATTTATTATCTCTGTTGTTCCTGCGCTTAATGCTGCCACTAATGAAATTACTGGAATTATATCTGGACATTGAGATCCATCAATAACTGTCGCTTTTAATTCTCCACTCACACTTCCTATTAATCCATTGTTTTTGCTGCTTATTTTAAGCCCCATTCTAGTCAAAATATCTGTTACTTCTTTATCTCCTTGAAGAGAATCTAATTTTAAATCATTAAGGATTACTTCATTTGAAAGGGCATCAGCAGAGAAGAAAAATGCTGCTTGTGAATAATCCCCTTCAACTCTATAATCTCTGCTCTTGTAAGTTTGATTTCCCTTTATTATAAATTCTTCATAATTATTATTTATAATTTCTACCCCAAAATCCTTAATAGCACTTAAAGTTAAATCAATATATCCCTTTGATTCCATTTCTGTTGTTATTATTATTTTAGAATCTCCATTTAAAAGAGGCAGTGTAAATAATAACCCTGTAATAAATTGTGAACTAATATTTCCTTTGAGCTCAAACTCTCCAGCTTTCAATTTACCTTCAGTCTTTAAATCTAATATTCCATCTTTATATGTGTATTTTATTCCTTGCTTATCAAATATATTGTAATATGTGTCTAGTGGTCTTTTTCCTAAATTACCTCTTCCAACAAATCTGTTAACTCCATTAAACAAAGCTGCAATAGGTACTAAAAATCTTAAAGTTGAACCTGACTCATTACAATCTATAATTCTTTCACTTTCAACTTCATTAGGTTTAGTATTTTCAGGGCATTTAATTCCATAAACCTCAAGATAATTTTCTTTTTTATCTATCTTTGCACCTAATGATGACATAGCTTGAATAGTCGCTATAATATCATCTGAATAATCTATATTTGTAACCTTGCTCACACCATCTCCAAGTGCTGCACAAATCACTGCCCTGTGAGCCATACTCTTAGATGGAGGTATTTTAACTTCACCACTTAACTTATTCGGATAAATTTTTAAATTCCCCATTATATTACCTCACTTTATCAAATTCAATTATCAATGCTCAATGCTCAATTATCAATTAAATACAAAATTGCGTTGCAATTTTTCAAGTTTCAAGGAAACTTGTTCCTTAATTGACAATTGGCAATTGATCATTGGCAATTGATAATTATTAATTAAAAAA
>JAKBFR010000086.1 GCA_021837545.1 Bacillota bacterium
TTTCTAATTTTGCCTTTTCTTCAAAATCTTCAAAATTAATTTCATAATGATCTTTGCAAAGAACTAATTCAGTATTTATAACTTTTCTATTATTAGTTGTAATTGCTTTATAAAATGGATAATATACTGGAGTCATTATAAGCACGTTATCATCTTCTTTTGTGAGGGCTCTAATAATTGTATACAATGCTGGTACTACACCTGAAAATTCTGCAATCCACTCTTTCCTTATTTTCCAATCGTGTTTTCTTTCCATCCAATTACATACAGCTTTATAATATTCTTCTGTAGCTTCAGTATATCCCATAATACTAGAATCAATATATTTCTTTAGACCTTCTACAATTTGTGGTGAGTTTTTAAATTCCATATCAGCAACAGAAAATGGCACTATATTATCTTTAACATCAGGATTAACTTTCGACATTAAGTCCCATTTACTTGATCCTATATTTTTTCTAGATACCAGTGTTTCGAAATCGTACTTCATAAATTTCACTCCTTAAGTATAATTTAAACTGTATTTCATATTTTCTATTAGCATACTATATTTATGGATTATTTGTCCATCTGCTGAAACTTCGTGCTCTACTCCTAATAATAAAAATTATGCTTTTATAAATCTATTTTTATTCTTACATCTTTCTCTTTGAACTCTATCTAATGCTATTAAATGATAGTATATCCTTAAGTTCATCAATTGCAATTATTATTTGGAATATATTAAGTATATTGACAATGGTACGAAAATTAATTAATAAAGTAATAATGAAAGGGGATATATTTATGATTACGAATATTACAGCTGATAAAGTAATTAATACCGTAGATTATAGAGCAACAAATACTACTCAAAAAGTTGACGATAAAAATAATATGAATAATGATGCAGAGAAAAGTCAAGGAATCACACAATCTTTAGGGAATGATACATTTGTTAAATCTACAGAAAATGATACAGTAAATTCAACTTATAAGCCTGTAAAAAAGAAACTTACCACAGAAGAAGTTAAAGCTTTAAAAGAAGAACAGGATAATATAAAATCAGATTTAATAAAAAAATTTATAAATGATACAATAACTAATCAAAACAAATTACTTGGAAAATCAACTGAAACTGGTGATAGTCCAATTTCACAAGAATCAAAAGATTTGCTAACTAAAATATTTGGATCTTTAGAAAACGCTTATCCTCCAATAGAAACATCTCCAGAAGGTGCACAAAAAGCAATAGCTGAAGGTGGTGCATATTCTGTAAATGCAGTTGCAGATCGTATTATGACTATGGCAACAGCTATAGCAGGAGATAATCAAGATAAATTGCAACAAATGAGATCTGCAGTAGAAAAAGGGTTCGCACAAGCTGGATTAGAGTTTAAGAATGCAACCAACAGTGATTTACCACAAATATCCAAAGATACAATAACTGAAGTTATGAGTAGATTTGATAAATTACAAAATAAAACTAGTACTGATACCCAAGGCTAAAACTAGACTTATGTTTATTACTTGGGACTAAGGTGGCATGTATTTGTTACTATTACTTAAAATAATATTTATTTACTAATACCTTTATAAATATAAAAAAAACAAGTCCATGCTATTGTTTACAGTTGTGAAGTCTATAAATACCAATATTAAAAATCATATTTATGCGCATACCCCGCCGAAATTGATATAACCGTCTAAATTATACTTATACTATGAAAATATACCCAACTAGAAATGAAAGTCATGCGTTTGCGGAAGTGTTACTATTTCGGATTTAGCTGTAGATATTTCTTTAGTAGAAGTTGTTCCATTTATTGCTTGTCCTAAGTTTACCTTCATAGCCGTCAAGCTAATATTGTTAAAATAAACCTTTTTTCAAACTTATATAATTTTTGTATAATAAAAATATAAGTTTGAAAAGAGGTGTTTTTTATTTACAAAAGATTACGTAAAATGATAAGAAATATAAATCAGTTATTTTCACAAGAAGTATTAGATGAAATCAGTAGGGATACAGGATTTATTGCTAGAAAGGGAAAAATTGATGCGGCAACATTTTTGTCTTTTAATAGTTTTTTAAGTGAAGATATATGTGAGAAATCTTTAGCAACTTTAAGTTCAAGATTATCAAGTCATTATAATATTTCAATTTCTCCGCAAGCTCTTAATGAGCGCTTTAATGATTCTGCTGTTGAATATATGAAAGAAGTTTTTAAAAGACTTATGTCAAAGCAAAATACAATATTAAATAATAAATTTCGTTTTAAAAGAATAGTCATAAATGATTCAACTATTTTTAGTTTATCCGAGAAATTTTCTTCTGAATTTAAAGGTGTTGGTGGGAGTTCAAAATCCTCAATAAAAATACAATTACAATATGATTTATTATCAGGAGATTTTATATGTTGTGATCCGATTAGCGGAGCAATTAACGATGCTACTTATATTGATACAATGAATGAAAATACTAAGAGTGGAGATCTTAGATTAGCTGACTTAGGATATTATAAAATAGATTATCTAAGAAATATTGATAAGAAAGATGCATTCTATATATCTAAAATAAAAAGTACTACACCAATATATATAAAGAATTCTGATCCTCGACGGACAAAAAGAGGGAAAATAATAAAATCTTCTGAATATATAAGAATAGATGCCATTGACCTAATCAAACCATTAGCCGATGGCGAAACGATTGAGATCAAAGACATCTACATAGGTTCCAAAAAGGAACTTAAAACCAGATTAATTATAACTAAATTATCTGAAGATAACAAGCGGAAAAGAAATCTAAAGCAGGAAAAAGCTTTAAAACATGAAAAAAGAAAAGTTAATGAAAGAAGTTTAACATGGACAGGCTTAAATGCTTATATAACTAATATTTCACAGAAAAATCTATATAAAGATCAAGTACATGAAATTTATTCTCTAAGGTGGCAAGTAGAAATTATGTTCAAGGTATGGAAATCTATATTTAAAATATCTAATACTAAAAATAATAAACATATTAAAATGCAAAGATTCAAGTGTTTTTTATATGGTCGGTTAATTTCAATACTTTTTTCATCTGGAATAGTTTTTGTAGCAAAAGATATTATTCGAGATGAAAATCCAGATGATAATACTAAAGAAATAAGTGATTTAAAAGCTTTTAATCAAGTAAATGAATTTTTCCCCGTCTTAAGAACAAAAGTTTTTGACGATGAGGTGAGCATTTTAATCTTAATAAATACAATTATAGATACACTTCGAAGATTTGCAATGAAATCCATAAGAAAAGGTAATAAAAGTATTACCGAGATATTAGATTATATAGCCATATAGGAAAATAGCGTTATGAATATAGTCTTTTTATAAAGGTAATTACTGTAACATATAACATATATTACAGTAATCATAGTACCTTTTATTAAGCATGCTCAAATTTAATAATACAATTGAAATTATTACAATATAAACCTAAATGTTCCAATTTACACTTTGAATTTTATTCAAAACTTACTTTAAACTTATTAGTAATATTATGGATAAATAAGATTGACGGCTATGAATCTTGCATTGGGAGCATGCATAAATGGTGCAACTTTTGCTGTTAGAAATTCACATCTAAATCCTCAGTAACCGGAACAAATGCATGCCCCTTATTTCGGCGGATATAAGCACAACTCCGATTTTCATCTAAGTCTATAGTTGTTTTCTGTACCTTCAATTTGAACTATGAAATTTTTAGACATTTCATATATTCTGCTTCCTATTGCTTCATCAAAGCTCAATAATTTTTCAACTGTAAACTCTGTTGAAACTATTATTGGTAAGTGATTTAAATATCTGTAATTTACGAGTTCAAATACTATGTTGACATCAGTTTCATTAACTTTCCCTTTGTACAAATCATCAAGTAATAAAATTTCACAGGTTTGGTACTTGCTTAAGGTTTTTTTGTAATATTCTTCATCAATCATGTTTTGTTTAAGGCTTGTAACCACATCTCTATAAGACATATAAACAACTCTTATATCTTTCTTCAAAAAATTATTTGCAAGGGCTAAAGCAATATGAGTTTTGCCTGAACCTGGATTACCACAAAGTAAAATTGAATTTCTTCTCTCACCTCTTATACTGCCGAAACTTTTATAATAATCTATAGCTTTAAATTTCATTTCTTTAGATTTATTTGACCATTCATCAAAATTACTAAATGCCTTATCTAAATTATCTGTATTTATCCCACTATTTCTCCATAATCTTTTTACCTTCTCATTTTCTAAACATTTACATGGTGTCATTAATGGTTGTGCATTAACTTGTTGTTTAATAATATATCCTGTATCTTTGCATAATTCACATTTAAAAAGGCTCATCTTTTGCAGTTGCATTACCATTTCCACATGTACCACTTGATTCACTTGCCCACTCTGCATTTGGCTCCCACTTTGGTATTTTGACATTGAATTTCTTTTGACCTGTTCCAGTATTCTGTCCAAAGTTTCCATTTGTGCCCTCCTTCCATGAGAATATCCCCTTATTATCTTCCCTTAATGGAAATATTCCTTGCCAACAATTTTCTATGCTATTTTCTAAAATCTTAATTTGTATTTTTTCCTCATAAGATATATTTTTCAATTTATTAAGCATTAATTGCACTGCTCTATCTGTCATTGGTTTTTTAATTTCAGCTCTCATTTTTATAAAGTCTATTATGGTTTCCATTAACAATTTATTTTGAGTAAATTCATTTATATATATAAACTTCTTTTCATTCTCAAAATTCTTATCATTCTTATTAGTGGTTAGAGATTGGTTACGTATTGGTGATACATTGGTTGCTTTTGGGTTGTCAAATTGGTTAACTATAGCTTTTCCACCTTGATAAAGTCCCCAATTCACTATACTAACAAGTATTCCCGTCTTGGTTGATTCATAGGTTAAAAAATCGTATTTTTTAAATTTCGTTAATGCAGTTCTTACGTTTTGCCGAGAAATTCCCATTCCAGATTTGCTCATTATTGAATTAGAACTTGTAACAAATTGACCTGCTTCTGCTTTAAATTGTTTACCCTCCCACTCCCACTCTTTTCCTTCATGATTTGCCATCCCTAGAAAAGTGATTAGGATAACTTTCTGCTCAGGTGTTGAATTTAACCAAATAGCTTTTTTAAATAAACATCTATAAATCTTAAACCACCCTTCATTCATCTTACTCAACTCCTACTTTTAAATTAACAATTAATGATTTGCGCATTAAATGTTAACTGAATCAACTTCCCGCCCTTTCTCACACATCCAAAAATAATCGTACTTATAAGCACTACATTTTAACCCCTCTAATTCTTCATTGTCTTCTTCATAATCAAAGCTTTTAAGTTCTATAACATCTGCTTTGCACATTTTCTCCTTATAAAATCTACAAGTTTTCCAACTACATTTAACTAACAACTTAAATTCCTCCTTTTATGTGTCATTCTTTTTAATCCACTCTGAAAACTTAAGGCACATTTTAACTATTAACATAACTTATTTCATTTATTAAAATAGTTGGTGCTTTATATTCCTCAATTATTTTTCTAGCAGTTTCTAATTGACATCGCTTTATAGATTGATAGCGTTCAACACCAAATTCTCTTTTAAGTTGATGTTGAATATCCGCATAAACTTTGCCTCTTAAGGAATTGTCATTATAAGCTAAACTTTTATACCCACAAAGCACTTTTATTCCTACCTTTTTAACTAAAGATTGAAGTTCCTTGCATTCAATATTAAAAAGTGGCATATTCTCCTTTAAATCATCAACTTTCTTTACTACACCTTCTATTTTCTTATCTTGCTCTTCTAAAATATCTAATTGAATTTTTAATTGTTCTCTTGGAGATAATAATTTAGCTTGCTCACTAACTAATTTTTCACATTCAATAAAATAATTTCTATACTCATATGATTTTTCTGTTCTAGCCATCATTGCTATATGTTTTGCAAATTCTAAACTTATGGCAAAATCTATCGTTGGCCTGCCACCTTTTAGGTTTTCCTCACTAAGAGGAATACCTTCCTCAGTATCTAAAACCCCTATCCAATCAATATCCTTCTTAAAAAACTCACTCTTTTCTATATTAGTTGGATACCACCTTGCCCAATTTTTTTCACGAAGACCTAATCCTAAATATAATTCCTTTGCACTCACTAACCCTTTGTCTGTTATTTTTATTAGTGTATTCGTAATCTTGTCCTCCTTTACCCCTTTATCTTTAAATCTTTAAATATTTCATCTGTAGAACATTTATAAGTATCCGCAAGTCTTTTTATTAATGCAGGTGAAGGATTTGTCCATCCTTGCTCTAATTTATAAAATGTACTTTTACTTATTTTTAGTACATCTATAACCTCTTCACTTTCAAAACCTGCATTTAATCGTCTTAATCTTATTGGTGTTAATTTCATTTTTTCACTCTCCTTCAACTTAAACTTATTATCCTAATGACTAGTTTGTCTTAACATAACTATATTTTATCAATAATGCCGATATATGCAAACATGTGTTCTCTACTAAATAGTAATAATTTTGAGGATTATATACCTGATTATTCCATTTACTCCTATTTTCTCAAAATCTCCATTGATTTTATCGGCAGCTATGATAAAATTATCATTAAGAGGTGACCATTATGTTAGGTGATAAAGTAAAAATGCTCAGAAATGAAATGAAAATCACACAACAAAAATTAGCTGAAATTATTGGAGTAAGCCAATCTACCATAGGAATGATAGAGGGAAATAATCAAGGTGCTAGTAATGACACTTTAATAAAACTCGCCAATACTCTAAACACTACTGTTGATTTTTTATTGTCCGATGATATAAAAGAAATAGACATTAATAATAAAATTAATGTCCCTGAAATAAAAGATGATGATATAAGAAGAATCGAAAGAGCTAGAAAGAAAATGGATCCAAAAAATAAAGAAAAAATGATGAAGATTTTGAAGTCTGCTTTTGATGAATACTTTGACGATTAGATATGAATACATAAAATATATAAAGAATTCATTTTGAAATAAGGTAAACGAAAGAAAAAACAAGTTAGCTAGGAGTGTGAAAATCATGAAACAACAATATGTAGATCAATTCGAAGAAATATTCAAATCAGAATCATTGCGTGGAGAACGAGTTCATTGGAAAGTGAACTGGTTTTTATACACTATCGTTTTAATTTTGAGCTCTTTTGTGTACTTCATCCAAAGTAATGAAGCAGGTAAATATGGGATGATCCTTTCTTCGATAAATCTATTGTATAATTTGTTCATAACTTTCTTCATTTTCAAAAAAAAATCTGTCGTATGGGTAAGTTACGTCACAATGTTTGTAAATGTGTTATCTTTAACAATTTACAATTATATAGATGCTTACAACAATTCACCAATAATACCTGCTACAACGGCTGCCCTTTTGATGTATCCAGTTATTATTTTCCTTGCGTCGCTAAGAATGGACAAGTATCTGATTATTTGGACTACCATACTATCTATTATTTCTATGGATGGTCTCTACTTTTGGTTTTACAACGCGTTTGATCCTTTTATAAAAAAGCAAATGATATCAATCGATGTTCTCAGCCAAACTTATCGAACCATTTATTTAATCATTAGTGGTATATTAATTTATTCCGTTCCAAGGAGCATGCGCAGAGTTCTTAGAACACAAGAGCAACTTACTAGAGAAAACTTTGAAAACAAAGAGAATGCACAGCATGATTCCTTGACAGGTGTTTATAATCGTTTGTATTTTGAGCAACATTTATCTAATTGCATTCAGATGGCAAAAAATTTTAACCATAAGTTTGCCTTGTTATTCATTGATCTTGATGGATTTAAACATTTAAACGACACCTATGGGCATGATTTTGGGGATTTTGTCCTTAAGTCTATTGCAGAAGATGTCTCCGCAACCGTACGTGAAAATGATTTAGTTGCTAGAATCGGTGGTGATGAATTTGTCATTATCATGTCACAAATATCGGACTTTCATGAAGTCCAAACTTTCAGTTGCAGAATCCTTTCTGCCATAACACGTAAAAGGATGTATGGGGATATAGAACTTTTACTTGGAGCCAGTATAGGTATTTCATTATATCCAGATGACACAGAAAATATAGAACAACTGATAAAATACGCTGATGAAGCTATGTATAAAGTCAAAAGATCAGGAAAAGAAGGCATTATGTTTTACAAATCTATTAACAATCAATATAGTATTTAGAATTCAAGGTAAGGGTTGAATTACTAGCTATAGTAAAAACCTTGTGTAAAAAATGTTAACTAAACACAAAAGGGGCTGTTGCACAATGAATAAAAATTCATTATGCACAGTCCCTTTTGCATAATTAATATGAAATAGCAGCTCTTTAATAAATAACCGTTTTGCAACAATCTGTTATTTATATAATACATCTTCATATTCTTTATTTTTCTCAAATTCAGCTTTAGCAAATGGACAAAGTGGTATTATCTTTTTATTTTCTTCTCTAGCAAAATCAACAACTCTTTTTACCAACTTATTCCCTACACCCTGTCCTTTTAACTTTTCTGACACATTAGTGTGATCAATTCTTATTTTATTTTCATCCACATTTACAAATGTTATCTCTGCATCTGGATTTGCCTCTGAATCTCCTACATAAAATTTTTTATTGCCTTTTTTTATTTCAATCATAACAAGATCTCCTTTTTATATAAATTTTCTGTTTTCTCATGCAGCTTAATATATGAGGATATTACTAATAGTTTTTAACACAAATACACGTCCGTGGATTAATCCTGAACAAGCAAATCCATAAGAAATCGCAAAAGTTACTGACCATTGTACAAGTGGAGCTTTGCAATACACCATAAATAAAGACCTTAAAAAATATTTAAAACAATAAATATTCTATTTCCTCTTGTGTAATATCCATGCTAGCTTTTCCGTCTAAACTACTCCTATCATCTTCTACCTTTTCTATTATTAATTTATTACCTTCTAAATTAATAATAACCTCTCTATCTTTTTCAGTTATTCCCATCTCTTCTAATAATTTTACTGGAATAGTTAATCTGCCATTTATAGCTCTATGGGCACTTTTGTTGATTGTGATTTTACGTTTCATATATCCTCCTTGTTATAACGGACTTTTTACAACTATTTTATCTTATATAATTATTATGTTCGCTATTTTTCTTTGTATAATTGTTTTATTCGCTATTTTTCCCTATATAGGTATTATCGAACAAGTATTTGTTATATTTAGTATATATATTTTTTTATTGAACTTAATATATGGTAGAAATCTTATAACTAATGACAAAAAAACAACGTATGTTAGAGATAATGAAAAGAAAGATAATTTAGGTTTGATAATGGCTGAGTTATTGTCAAATCCTCAAAGGAATTAAAAATACTGTTATTAAGGCACAATTAAATAATATAAGGCTGTAGTAAAATTTGTGTAATTACAAATCTGCTACAGCCTTATATCATTTATTAATAAACATAATTGTTAATTAAATTTATTTTTTATTTCATTAATAGTTGAATTTATTGTATCTAAAGTATTTAATTTATCCGTAAGTTGCTTTATTATCTCTTGATAATTTCTTTCTCTTTCTTCTTGCTTTAAATCCCTAGTTTCCTGTGCTTTTAATATGTATACTATTAGTACACAACTTAATATCACCCAAATTCCTTGAGTTGTAGCCGATTTTATTAATTCATCAAACATAATCTCCCTCCTTATATAACCTAACTTTTAAAATTTTTTAAAGCCACTCTTTGATTCTCATTTATAGCTTGCCTTATATTTAAAATATTTTAGTAAATTCTGTATTTAATAATTACATATAAAATTTATAAAATATAATTTTCTTTCTCCTTCAAGATATTTCAATTTACAACCTATCTATTTAATTTTTAAACCTTTCCTTTTAAATTTTATACTTATATATATAGAATATATGTTCTATAACCATATATACTATATATGGAAGTAATTTTATTTCAAATATTATATGTAAATATATAAAAAATGGAGTTATACAGGAGGTTGCATATGGATTATGAATATATTGAAAACCTAGTATTTAAATCTAAAAATGGTGATACATTCTCTAAAGAAAAGCTAACCTACGAATTTCGCCCTTTAATAATTAGCATTTCAAAAAAAACTTTCCTTCATGGCTATGACAAGTTTGATATCCAAAATGAATGTTATAGGACACTTTTTAAATGTGTTGGTTTATATAACGTGGAGAATCATAGATTTGTTGCTTATGCTACAAATGCAATTAAGAATAACATTAAGGATTTAATTAAAAGATCTAAAACGCGAAGTTCTGCTGAGGGACATGAGGCCCTTTGCCTTTCTGACAATTTAGAACATAGCCTAACTTCAGATGAAGATACCTTAGAAAATTCACTTTGCACTAAATGTGATTATGAAGATTTAAGATTTGCTATTAATAATTTA
>JAKBFR010000087.1 GCA_021837545.1 Bacillota bacterium
GGGCGATGGAATTGCTGTTGATGCAACAGGAGATACGGTTTATGCACCTGCAGATGGAGTTATTAGTGCAATTGTAAATTCAAAACATGCATTTGGTATAAAACTTAATAATGGATTAGAGATGTTGATTCATGTTGGATTAGATACTGTAAAACTAAATGGTGAAGGGTTTTCTGTACTAGTAAATGTAGATGAACAAGTAAAGCAAGGAACACCAATTATTAAAATTGATCGTACCTTTATTGAGTCTAAAGGAATGACATTGGTAACACCAGTAATTATATTGGATAGTGATCAATATCATATACATAAAGGTGCACTTGGACAAGATGTAGTTGGAGGGGAAAGCACTATTATAGAATGTAAATCAATATAGTAAGAATAATATAAAATAGCAGTAGAGCTATTACATTTAGGGAGCAAAGCCGTGGAAGAGAAAAATCAAAAAAAATTATATATATTCTTAAATGTATTTACCTATATGGCATTTTCCTTTGGTATGACGCAGTTTACACCATTCTTATCTAAACTCGGTTATGATTCAATGGAAAGAGGCGTATTACTATCTTCTTTCGCAGTTATGACCATCATACTACAAATGCTATTTGGGTTTTTATCAGATAAGTATAAAACTGTGAAGACATTTATGGTATTTGCTTTGTTGATTTATGCAGTATCAACATATCTATTTTATATAAAAGAAGAGCAATTTTTTGTTTATCATATGATTGCTATTGCATTTAGTGGAGGACTTCTTAATACTAGCTGTGGGTTAAGTGATACTTGGATACTTGGAAGCAATGAATATTTAAGAAGACAACTTTCTTTTATAAAAGCTTTTGGATCTATTGGTTGGGCAGTGGGAAGTATTATATTACCAACGATTATTTTCCAATTTGGCTATAGAGGTGTAAGTAATGGTATTTTAAGCTTAAGTATTCTTTCATTAGGTATTATATATTTTATAAAGGATGTAAATAAAATACATAATAAGAAAATCAATAAAACAAAAGTATCTGATGTAAAAGAATTGGTATTAAATAAAAAATATAACTTATTAGTGTTTGTTCTTTTTTTAATGTATTGTGTTATTATAGCAAATAATAGTGCAGTGGTTGATAAAATGCTTATACTGGGAGCAACAGATTTACAAATTGGATATAAATGGTCAATTCAGTCTGTTATAGAGATTCCAACCTATTTATTTGGGGTTTATTTTCTACAGAAATTTAATCATTATTTTTTATTAAAGATTTCTGCAACTGCATTAACAATTCAATTTATTTTGTTTGGTGCTTGTAGCAGTGTAATAGGAATTATAATATTGAGTGGGTTTCAAATGTTAACAACACCATTATTAATGATTGCTTCAAAAAACTTAATATTTGAATTAACTAGTGACGAAATGAAGTCAACAGGGCAATTGTATGCAATGAGTATTTTTGCAGGGATATCCTCACTATTGGTACCAATATGTGCAGGAACAATAACAAGATATTATAATGTTAATATAACATTGTTTATTGCAGCTTCTTTATCAGCGATAGCTTTCATATTAATAAATGTTTTAAAAAAGATATAATAAAGCCTAAAAGTTTATATAAATTTTTAGTATAAATTAATTTTTTAAGCAATCAATTTAATTTATAAAACAATACTTTGATGATATTTGTATAAAAAGAGAAGTAAGTAACATACCTCCTGCCTATGTACTTTCTTGCAATTACTAATATATAGATTTGGGGAATACTTTTGTGGCGTGTTGCATCAAGCAATAGTCACAAATGCATGCCCCTTATTATGGGTGGATACAACAAAGTAAGCAGTTATATATTTTAGTTACTCTTTACAATATTAAATTTCCCATTATCTTTCATATTAGAACTACCTTCAACAACGATTTGATCGTCTTCAGATACCCCATCTTTAATTTCTACATATTGATTTTTAGAAGCTCCAACTGTTACTGCATGTTTAGCAAGTATATCACCATTAACAACATACACATATGAAGTTCCATCTTCTTCAAATACAGATTCTTTTGGAACTAACAAAGTATGATCTTCATTTGAATTAGCTAGAGTAATATTTGTGACCATTCCTAGTTTTAGATTATTATCAGAATTATTAACATCTACTTGAACATCAAACATTCCTGTCTTTTGATCGGCAGAAGGTGATATTGTAGATATTGTACCATCATAAGATAGTCCTGTTGATGGTACAGATATCTTAGCAGCCATACCAATATATATATCATTTATATTTGTTTCTGTAACTTTAATTATTACATTTACAGAGTTTGCATTTTCTAAAACAAGCGATGGGGTTTGAGTAGGAGTTAATTCACCAACTGATATATTTTCAGCACTTATTTTTCCATCAATAGGTGCAGTTATAGTTGCATTGTCAAGCTGGTGTTTAGCAATATCTAATGCAGCATTAGCACTATCCATTTGTGCTTTTGCAGATGCAATATTATCAGGATTTATAATTGCGTTAGTAATTGAAGCATTTTCACTAGCTGCAGCAAAGCTAGTTTTTGCATTATTAAGTCTAGTTTCAGCATTTGCCTTGGCAATTTCAAAAGCTGCTGAAGCTGCATCTAATTTACTTTTTGCATCATCTAATGTTACTTTGGAAGCTGCTTCAGCTTCATATAAAGTATTTGTACGATCATAATTTGCTTTTGCATCATTATAAGCTGTTTGTGCAGCGGTTACAGCTGTATTATTTTCATATTGACTTTGAGCATCATTTAGTTCGTTTTGCGCTTTTTCTAAAGCTGTAGCAGCATCATTTTGAGTTTGCTTAGCTGTTCCACCAACTGTTTTGTCATAAGCTGCAGCGGCAGCATCATAATTTGCTTGTGCTTGATTTAATTTATATGTTAATTCTGTATGATCAATTGTAAACAATTGATCATCTTTTTTTACAGTTTGTCCAACTTCAACAGCTACAGTTTGGACTTTCCCAGAAACACTTGGAATTATAGACACTTTTTCTGCTGATGCAACATTTCCAGTATAAGTAGTATCACTTATTGAATTAGATGTTTTTACTTTTGTGACTGTGACATTTGCTATATCTGAATTTCCACTACAACCTATTAATAAAGTACTTATACAAACCATACATAAAGTACTTGAAATTATCTTCTTCATAAATATTTCAATCCTTTCAATAAAATTATTTTACTTTTATTTTAACAACTGCATTCATTCCTAGTGTCATTGGTAGATTTTCATTATTTTCTATACTTACTTTAACTGGTATAAGTTGTGTAACTTTTGTATAGGTACCACTTGTTGTAAGACTACTAGCTGAAGTTGAAAAATAAGTTTGAGTAGTATTATCTATTTCAGTTACCGTACCTTTGAAAGTTTTACTTGGGTATGCATCTATGTCAACTTTAACTTCTTGTCCAACTTTAATTTTCATAATGTCAGTTTCTTCAACATTAACGCCAACATACATGTTAGAAGTGTCAGCAACAATAGCAAGCTGACTTGTAGCTGCAACAGCTTGATTTTTTATAATATCACTTTTAACAACAGTTCCATCTATAGGTGAAGTAATATAAGGCAAAATTTCTTGTCTTCCGAGAACTTCATCTTTTTTTACTAAATCCCCAGCACTTACATTCCATTCTAAAATTTTTCCGGATGTTACTGGAGTAATTGAATACATTTTAGCTGTAACTTTTGCATTATCAGTAGTAAAATAATTAACACTGCTAATATAAAAATAGTATCCGATACTACAACCTAAGATTACAACTATAATAAGTACAGGATAAAGTATCTTTTTTGAGAATATTTTTTTGAAATTTATTTTTTTTGAATTTTTCTCTATTGAAGTTATATCTTTTGAGGCTATCTCTTTTGACTTTTCCATAACTCACATCTCCTAAAGATTTATTAATTTTCACTATTTTCAAATTGACTCTTATAAAGACCTGAATAGAAACCATTAGCTTTAAGTAAAGTTTCATGATTACCTTGCTCTATTATATCTCCATCTTTCAATACTAAAATTACGTCAGCATCTCTTATAGTAGATAATCTATGTGCAATTACAAAGCTAGTTCTATTAGACATAAGGTGATCCATTGCTTTTTGTATAAGCACTTCTGTTCTTGTATCAACAGAACTTGTTGCTTCATCAAGAATAAGTATTTTAGGATTAGATAAAATTGTACGTGCAATAGTTAAAAGTTGCTTTTGACCTTGAGAGATATTGCTTGCTTCTTCATTTAGTATTAAGTCATATCCATCAGGTAGTGCTCGTATAAATTCATCACAATGGGCTGCTTTTGAAGCTTCAATTACTTGCTCAGGAGTAGCACCAAAATTTCCATATTTAATGTTATCTAAAATACTTGCATTATAAAGCCAAGTATCTTGAAGAACCATTCCAAACATGCTTCTTAAATCATTTCTAGTAAAATCATTAATGTCATAACCATCAATCAAAATACTTCCAGAATTAATATCATAAAATCTCATTAAAAGTTTTATAATTGTTGATTTTCCGCCTCCAGTAGGGCCAACAATTGCAACTTTTTGTCCGGATTTAATTATAGATGAAAAATTATTAATAATTATTTTATCATCGTTATAACCGAAGTGTACATTTTTAAATTCTACATTACCAATTACGTTATCTAATATTACTGGATTTTCAGTTTGAGGAGTTTCTTCTTCCTCAGCTAAAAATTCAAATACACGTTCTGCAGCAGCTGCTGTAGATTGAAGGGTATTTGAAATATTAGCTAATTGTGCAATCGGCTGATTGAAAGAACGCATATATTGGATAAATGCTTGTACATCTCCAACTTCAATTGTTTTTTTTACTGCTAGATATCCACCAAGAATACAGACCAGAACATAACCAATATTACCTACAAAGGTCATAATAGGCATCATCATTCCAGAAAGAAACTGAGATTTCCATGCTGAATCATACAATTCTTCATTTAAACCTCTGAATTTTAATATAGCTTCTTCTTCACCATTAAATACTTGCACAACATTATGACCGGAATAGATTTCTTCAATATGTCCATTCATATGGCCAATATACTCTTGTTGAGTTTTAAAATATTTTTGAGATTTTCTAACAACAAACATTATGAGTCCGGCAGATAGTGGGAGTGTTAAGACAGCTACCAATGTCAACGTAGGACTTATGCTAAGCATCATAATAAGTATACCAATAACTGTTACAGCAGAAGTTATTAATTGAGTAAGACTTTGATTTAAAGTTTGACTCAAAGTATCAACGTCATTAGTTATCCTAGACAATACTTCTCCATGAGTTCGTGAATCAAAATATTTTAAAGGCATTCTATTTATCTTTTCTGAAATATCCTTTCTAAATCTATAAGTAATTTTCATAGAGACACCAGACATTATATATGCTTGTATATATGAAAAAATTGCTGAAAAAATATATAAAACCACCAACACTAAGATACAATTTCTTATGTATCTAAAATCTGTTAAAAGATTAGTTCCAGTAGCATATGCTATTAGTCCTTCAAAAAGCTTAGTAGTTGCCTTACCAAGAATTTTTGGGCCTACAATAGAGAAGATAGCTGAAAATATAGCAAAAATTATAACTATTACAATTTGTAATTTAAACTCATACATATATTTAAATAAAGTTAACATTGTTTCTTTAAAATTCTTAGCTTTTTCTCCTCCAGCCATTCCAGGACCCATTCCTGGCCCCCTGCCCATGGGTCCGTTGCTAGAACTCGATTTTTTTTCACTCATTCTAACTCCTCCTTACTAAGCTGAGATAAAGCAATTTCCTGATAAACTTCGCAGGTTTTCATAAGTTCTTCGTGAGTGCCGCATCCAACAATATGTCCTTTATCTAAAACGATAATTTGATCAGCCGTCATAATCGTACTTATTCTTTGTGCTACTAACAAAACTGTACTAGAACCTGTTTCTTCTTTTAATGATTTTCTAAGTGCTGCATCAGTTTTAAAATCCAATGCTGAAAAACTATCATCAAAAATACATATTTGAGGTTTTTTTACTAGTGCACGTGCAATTGATAAACGTTGCTTTTGTCCACCAGACACATTATTACCACCTTGGGCTATTGAAGTTTCAAATTTTTCTGGCTTAGAGTCTATAAACTCTATTGCTTGTGCAATTTTTGAGGCTCTTAGAATATCATCTTCACTTGGATTTTTACCACCGTAAGCTACATTACTTTTAATTGTTCCCGAAAATAAAATTCCCTTTTGTGGAACATATCCAAGATTATCTCGCAGTTCATGAAGACTTAAGGCGCTTACATTTATACCATCTATTAAAACTTCACCACTTGTAGCATCGTAAAATCTTGGGATCAAATTAATTAATGATGATTTTCCACTACCAGTTGATCCAATAAATGCTGTTGTTTGCGCCGGTTTAGCAGTAAAACTTATATTATGCAATACATCTTCTTCTGCTCCAGGATAGCTAAAGCAGACATTTCTAAATTCTATAAGTCCAGTGGAAATTTTTAAATTATTACTTGAAAGAGAATAGTCCTTAACTGAAGGTTCTGTTTCAAGAACATCTGCAATACGATTAGCAGAAACAGAAGCTCTTGGAATCATAATAAACATCATTGCCATCATAAGAAAGGCCATTATAATTTGCATAACATATTGCATATATGCCATCATTTCTCCAACATCCATCTTAAAGGCAGAAACTTGATTTGCACCAACCCATACAATCAGAACGGTAACTAAATTCATTATGAGCATCATAGCAGGCATCATTCCAGATGTAAGTCTATTTATAAAAAGATTAGTACTTGTTAAATCTTTATTTGCTTTATCAAATCTATTTTCTTCAAATTTTTGAGTATTAAATGCTCTAATAACAAGCATACCATCAAGATTTTCACGAACTACAAGGTTAAGTTTATCAATTAAACTTTGAACAATCTTAAATTTGGGCATTACGAAAGTGAACATGGTTGCAATAAGTCCTAAAAGACTTATGATAGAAAGAGCCACAATCCAGGACATTGATTTACTATTTGCAAGTGCATGTACAAAGCCACCAATACCCATAATAGGTGCATAAAAAATTATTCGTATGAGCATAACAATCAGAGTCTGAATTTGTGTGACATCATTTGTTGTTCTTGTTATAAGAGAAGATGTGGCAAATTTATCAAACTCAGCATTTGAAAAAGATTCAACCTTTTCAAACAAATTAATTCTTAGGGATTGGCTCACTCCAGCAGCAACTTTAGACGCAATAAATCCAACTATAACACTTAAAATAGCACTAATAAGAGAAATTCCAAGCATTTGGAAACCTAATTTTATTATGTACGCTGCATCACCATTAGTTATTCCTTTATTTACAATATCAGACATATAGTCTGGTAATGAAAGGTCACAAATTGCTTGTCCAAACAATAGTATGATTGAAACAATAACCATGACAATATAAGGTTCAACATACTTCATTAATCTTTCCATATAATAAATTCACCTCTCTCAACTGATATATGATTTTTATGATACCATGGTATAATAAAATTGTAAATATACTTATTAAATAATGTTATATCATATAATAAAAATTTGACATATAAATAATATGTTGATACTATGTACCTACAACAATAATGGGGTGAATATGATGGAATATGAAAATTCAACTAAAAAACGTATCCGAGAAGTTGCATTAAAATTATTTAATGAGAAAACTTTTCAGCAAGTTACGTTAAATGAAATTTGTTCAGCTAGTGGTGTTAATAAGCATACTTTTTATTATTATTTTAAATCTAAAGATGAACTTTTAAAAGAATATTATAAAATTCCAAGTGAGTTAACATCATATGATCTCACCACAATTTTGACAGCGGATTCTTATGTAGAACAATTATGGCTTTTAAATAAGAATTTTTTAGATTTTATTGATAACTCAGGGATAAGTATAGTAAAACAATTAATTATAAAAAATCTAAAAGAAGATGTAGGGACTTTTAAAATTAGTGAAGAGAAAAAAGAAATGCTTAAAGTGCAATGTGAAATTATAAGAAAAGGACAAGCGAATGGAGAATTTTTAAATAAAACAGATCCAGAAGTATTGGTTGTACTTTTAAAACAGGTAACTCATTCAACAGCTGTTACATGGAGCTTAAAAAATGGAGACTTTGATTTTAAGACAGCAACAAGATATCTGTATGAAATGACACTTGGCGTTGCACCACAGTACAGAAAAGTTAAAGAATATAACATTTTAGGGATATTGTAAATATTAGTTGTGAAAATCACGCTTAAGTGTATAGCTCGCCGAAATTAATCATACTCTGATGTAACACTACAAAAAAGATATCATTGATTTATAATATACAACATTATTAAGTTATGGATTACCGAAGAGTTATCCGTTTTAGCAGATAAGCTTGATATCAACATTATATCCAATATTAAACAGTATAAAATAAGTTAAAATGTATACCCTAATGAATGAGGTGATACAAATGGATAATAATAAAAACAGATTAAAAGATAGACCGAAATCCAATGCAGAACTTAGAAAGATGCATCCAAATGATAATTCAGATTTAGGAATTATTGAAGGCAAAAAAATAGGTGCACCTCCATATAAGGAAAAGGATCATCTGTAAGAATAAAGAGGATATATTAAATGATCTTGAATCGTTTAATATATCTTTTTTCTTAGTAATTTAATTGTAAATAGTCAATGTTCAATTATCAGTAACCAATGGATAATGGTTAATCATTGAAAATTGGCATTGAGAATTAATACTTTTAAGTTACCAATTTAATCTAGCGTATAAGTATAACTAAAAGTTATGTATATTAAATATATGTAGAAGGAGAATATTAGATGAAATTAGAATTAACAGTTAGTGAATTAGGTAAAGTTTTAAAGAAAATAGAAGAAAAATATAAATTAGATATATTAATTAAATCAATTCTAAGTGGTGGTTGGATGACAATTATCGGAGAAGCTATGATAGTAAAAGTTCCAAGTGATATAAGTATAGGTTGCGGAGGAAAAAGTGACAATATTATAGATATAAAGATTAAAATAGAAAATCAGCAAGATGGAATTATTGTTAAACTTACGGGAGCTAAAAATAAAAAGTTTATTATAGATATATCAAGTACTAGATATAAAGAAGTACTTTCAAATAACTTAACTATAAATCAAATAAAAGTAAATGAGAATGAGAGCAAGTTAAGGATTGATGAGGATATTATATTTACAATAAAAGCATCGGTTAATGAAATAGCAAAGATTATAGAAAACTAAATAGTGTTGTGTATAAAATGATAATGAATGCACAAACTATTATAAGAGTTATAGGAGTAGGTAGGTGATATAAATGGACAATAGTATGAAAAGAAAACATACCAATAAACATAAAAATATAAATCACAATCCACAAGTAGAAAGTGCAAAAGCAGTTTTTGGTGAACCAAAAGCTAAAGATTCTGAATTCATTCCCAAAACCTTTGATTAAAAATAATATTAAAAGATATTCATATAGTTGTGTATGGATATCTTTTTAGTTAAAAGATTTAATATAAATATAGGAAATTATAAAGAAAAAACATTTCTAGCATATCTTACAGGTTAATTTTTAGTTAATGTACAAATTAATGAGTTGGAGAAAGCTAATATCAAGATCATTGGAGCGAAACAATATAATTTTAATAAATATAAGGAATAAAGATTATAGGATGAATAGACATCTTATAGTCTTTATTTATTATTTCTTTAGATATTCAATACAATAAAGAGGAACTATTTAAAAAAAGTAGTCATAATGTCTTTGCTTAATTGAATATATTTTAGTTATAAGGGAGGAGGAATGTTTATGATGAGTATGAACTTTAAAGAATTTATAGAAATAGATAGAGAAAAAGGCAACACCCTAAGATTTGAAGGCAGTTTTTTAGAGTATCTAGAGATTGTCAAGGAAAATCCGGAAGTAGTCATTCTTGCACATAAAAGAATTAATGACATGATTATCAATAAGGGCGTAGAAGAATTAAAAGCTGAGGAAAATCCTAGAATACGAAAAATCTATGGTAATGATTTAATAAGAAGATATGGTTTTTTCAAAGAGGATTTTTATGGAATTGATAAAGTTATCATGAAGCTTGCTAGTTATTTTAAATCAGCAGCTATGAAAGGTGAAGAGGCAAGACAAGTTTTATATCTTGTTGGTCCAGTTGGTGCCGGTAAATCATCTATAGTTGAAAGTTTAAAATCTGCATTAGAGGATTGCGAGCCTGTTTATGTTTTAAAAGGATGTCCAATGCATGAGGAACCGCTTCATCTTATTCCAAAACATTTAAGACCTAGATTTGAAGAAATGCTTGGAGTACAAATTGAAGGAGATTTATGTCCAATATGTAAATATAGGCTTACTCATTACTATAATGGAATATATGAAGATTTTCCAGTTGAA
>JAKBFR010000088.1 GCA_021837545.1 Bacillota bacterium
ATAAGTAGCATAAATTAAAGAAGAAATAAAAAATTTAGATGAAGATATATTAAATAAAAGAGATGAAGTTCATGAAAAAAATATTGAATTAACTAAAAAAGAAAGTGAAATCCAAGGATTACAAAATGATACTGATAAATTAAAAAGAAATTTAGAAATATCTAAAGACGAACTTGAAAGAATAATCAATGAAAAAGAAATTATCTTTGGAAAGCTTGAAATTAAAGAAGCTGAAATTAAGTCAATTGAAAATGAAAGTACATTTAATAAAAGTAAGAGTATAAACTTAGAAGAATTAATAAGAGTAAGAGTACAAGAAGTAAATGATAATGATACTAAGCTTACAGAGATGAAAATAAATAAGGCAACCTTGGACGAAGCTATTGAAAATAAAAAAAATGAATTTACACGTTTGGAAGAAGAAATTCATAATGTATCCATTAAAAATGAAATTTTAAATAAAGAAAATTTGGAAAATAAAAATAGCATTGAAAGTTTAAATTTAAATATAAAAGTTAAAAATAAAAATATAGAAGAAAGTATTAGTAAAATTACTAAATTGGAATTAAATTTTAAAAATGAAGAAATAATAAAAGAAAAACTAAAACAACAATTTAAAGAGAAAGATAATATGATAAGCAACATTTTAGATGAAATTAGCTTGAAGGAAATGGAAGTTAATAAAAGAGAAATAATTAAGGCTAAAAAGGAAACTGATAAGGAACATACTTATAAAAAACTTAATGAGGAATTGGACCTAACATATGCAGAAGCACTAGATATATGTGAACCGGTAATTGATGAAGAAGCTTTAAAACAAAATATTTTTGCTATAAAGAGCAAAATAACAAAGCTTGGAATAGTAAATCTAGCAGCTATTGAAGAATATGAAGAAATAAAAGATAAGTATGAATTTATGGCAGCACAAGCTGAAGATTTAGAGAAAGCTAAAGAAGAATTAAATTCTGTGATTAAAGATATGACTAATGAAATGAAAATTTTATTTAGAGAAAACTTTAAAATTCTAAATTACAACTTTAATGAGACTTTTAAGGAATTATTTAAAGGTGGAAGTGCAGAACTTATTTTAGGGGACGGTGATGAGCTTACAGCCAATATTGATATAAATGTAGAGCCGCCAGGTAAAAAACTTCAAAATATAAATTTAATGTCAGGCGGAGAGAAAGTTTTATCGGCAATAGCATTACTTTTCGGAATTTTAAAAATGAAGCCAACTCCATTTTGTATATTAGATGAGATAGAAGCAGCACTAGATGATGCTAATGTTTATAGGTATGCCGAATTCTTAAAAATATTTTCTAAAAACACTCAATTTATAATTATAACTCATAGAAAAGGTACAATGGAAGTTAGCGATATTATATATGGAGTAACTATGGAGGAAAAAGGAATATCTAAAGTGGTATCAGTAGACTTATCGGAAAATTTTAATTAGGAGGAAATGAATTTGTTTGGAAATTTATTTAATAAACTAAAAGAAGGATTAACAAAGACTAGGGATGGATTAACTGATAAAATAAATGAAGTTTTAAATTTAGCAATAACTATAGATGAGGATTTATATGACGAACTAGAAGAAATATTAATCATATCAGATGTAGGCATGGACACTACTGTAGATATTATCGAAAGATTAAGAGTCAAGATACGTAAAGAAAAAATAAATGATCCTAAAGAGGTTAAGCCTGCGCTAAAGGAAGTAATTAAAGATATATTACTTGAGGGCTCTTATGAAGATGACGAAACAGCAAAAAAAGTAATGCTTGTAATTGGTGTTAATGGTGTTGGTAAAACTACATCTATTGGAAAGCTTGCAGCTAAAAATAAACAAGATGGAAAAAAAGTATTATTAGCTGCAGCAGATACATTTAGAGCAGCAGCTATAGATCAACTTGAAGTTTGGAGTAATAGGTCAGAGGTAGATATAATAAAACATCAAGAAGGTTCAGATCCAGCGGCAGTAGTTTTTGATGCTATACAAGCAGCAAAAGCTAGAAATGTTGATTTATTAATTTGTGATACAGCAGGAAGACTTCATAATAAAAAGAATTTAATGAACGAACTTGAAAAAATAAATAGAATAATAGACAGAGAATTAGAAGGTTATAAAAAAGAAACATTGCTTGTCTTGGATGCAACTACAGGACAAAATGCTGTAATTCAAGCTAAACACTTTATGGAGGCATGCCCTATTGATGGTATAATATTAACAAAATTAGATGGAACTGCAAAAGGTGGGGTAGTTTTATCCATAAAGCAAAGTTTAAATATCCCAGTTAGATATATAGGAGTAGGAGAAGGCATTGATGATCTTCAAAAATTTGATGCAGAAGGATTTGCAGACGCACTTATTTAGATCAATGCTCAATGCTCAATGCTCAGTTTTACTAATCTCCTTAGGAGATTAGTAAAACATATCTAAATTTCAAGTTAATTAATTTATATTTAAATATAGTGCTTTTAGAAATTTTGTAAAAATTTCATCATTAATTGTGAATTGTGCATTGCATTAGAATTGGGCAGTGAAAAAAATTGCACATTATAATTTTTTTATATGTGTTAAGTAAAAGTACTTGACACATATAAAAAATCCTGTTAAAATCTTTTTTGTGGGTAAGGTGATTAAATGGAAGATAGAGTTGAAATTTCATTGCTTGTGGATTTTTATAGTCCATTATTAACAGAAAAGCAAAATGAAATTATGCAGTGGTATTATAATGATGATTTATCTTTATCTGAAATAGCAGAACTCAATAAAACGAGTCGTCAGGCTACACACGATTTAATCAAAAGATGTTATAAACAACTTCTATCCTATGAAAGTAAGCTTAACTTACTTCAAAAGAGTATGAACAGAGAAAAGGAAATTATAAATTTTTTAGAGTGTTTAAAAGATAAGTATTCCATAAATAATGAGGATATTATAAAGTATAAAGAAAAACTAGAAAATTTATAAGGAGGATGTAAACATGGCTTTCGAAGGATTAGGTGAAAAATTACAGGAAACTTTCAGAAAATTAAAAGGCAAAGGAAAGTTGAATGAAAAAGATATAAAAGAAGCTATGAGAGAAGTAAAGCTTGCCTTGTTAGAAGCAGATGTTAACTATAAAGTTGTTAAACAATTTATTTCTTCTGTAAGTTCTAAGTGTGTTGGGAATGAAGTACTTGAAAGTTTAACACCAGGACAACATGTAATAAAAATAGTTAACGAAGAACTTACTAATCTTATGGGTGGAAGTGAAATCAAACTTAACTACAGTAGTTCAGGGCTTACAGTTATAATGTTAGTTGGACTACAAGGAGCGGGTAAAACTACTATGTGTGGTAAGCTTGCGTTAAACCTTAGAAAAGATAATAAGAAACCATTACTTGTAGCATGTGATATTTATAGACCTGCAGCTATAAAGCAATTAGAGGTTGTAGGAAAACAAATTGAGATTCCAGTATTCTCTATGGGAGACAAAGTGAGTCCAGTTGAAATTGCAAAAAATGCAATAACTCATGCAAAAGATAATGGAAATAATGTAGTTATTATAGATACTGCAGGTAGACTTCACATTGATGAAGAATTAATGCAGGAACTAAAAAATATAAAAGAAAATGTAAAACCATCAGAAATATTATTAGTTGTTGATTCAATGACGGGTCAAGATGCTGTTAATGTAGCAGAAAGTTTTAATAATGATTTAGACTTAAGCGGAGTCATATTAACAAAATTAGACGGTGATACTAGAGGTGGAGCTGCACTTTCAATCAAAAGCATAATTGATAAACCAATCAAATTCGCTGGTATTGGCGAGAAAATGAATGATTTTGAAGTGTTCCATCCTGACAGAATGGCATCAAGAATACTTGGAATGGGTGATGTATTATCACTTATTGAAAAGGCTCAAGAAGCTATCAATGAAAAGGACGCTGCTGACTTAGGTAAGAGAATGTTAAATCAAGAATTTAATTTTGAAGATTACCTAATGGCAATGGAACAAATGAAGAAGCTTGGACCATTAAATAAAATTATGGAAATGATACCTGGTATGAATTCGAAAGAACTTCAAGGGGTTGATTTTGATAAAGGAACAGAAGCACTTGATAAAACTAAGGCAGTTATTCAATCGATGACAGCTAAAGAAAGAAAAAATCCAAATCTTATAGTAAAATCGCCATCAAGAAAGATTAGAATAGCTAAAGGATCAGGTACAAGTGTTCAAGAAGTTAATAAGCTTATGAAGGGCTTTGAAATGATGAAAAAGCAAATGAAGCAAATGAAGTCATTGACAAAGCAATCAAAGAAGGGCGGCGGCTTATTTGGTAAGCTACCATTCTAGAAAAAAAGACATATTTGGTTAAGTATTTTTATGCGATACCTAAAATATATAATTATATTTAAAGGAGGTGAAATTAAAAATGGCAGTAAAAATTAGATTAAGAAGAATGGGTTCTAAAAAAGCACCTTTCTATAGAATAGTTGTTGCAGATTCAAGAGCACCAAGAGATGGTAAATTCATCGAAGAAATTGGATACTACAATCCATTAACTGAACCAATTGACTTTAAAGTTAATGAAGAAAAAGCTACAGCATGGATTGCTAAGGGAGCACAACCAACAGATGTAATTAAAAGACTTTTCACTAACGCAGGCGTTACTAAGTAATTTTTGGAGGTGAATTTCACAATTAGTACATATTAATTGTGGACGTTTATGAAGGAATTAGTTGAATTTATGGCTAAATCCCTTGTTGACAACCCGGATGCAGTTACTGTTAATGAAGTAAATGGAGAACAATCCATAATACTAAAATTAACAGTAGCACCTGAAGATATGGGTAAGATTATAGGTAAGCAAGGAAGAATTGCGAAGGCTATAAGAACAGTTATGAAAGCTGTAGCAGTTAAACAGAATAAACGAGTTATAGTAGAAATCATCTAAAAATTAAGAGTTAGGGTTAACCTAACTCTTTTTAGGTATATAAAATAAGGTACAATCAAAAAAATAACAAGTCCATCTGCCAGCCTATTTTCCATTATAGGAAGCTCGACTCGCATACGCTCACTGAGTAAGCGAGTCACACAAAATCATAGATTTTGGTTCTCTGCTCATCGGCAGATGACCCTAATAGGCTAACTATGAGCGCCATCTACCTTCTTGCCTGATGAAAAATATTCTTGGCAGCTTTGGACTTGTTATTTTCTTTCATGTGCCTAATTGAAAACTAAATTGATGTATATTTTAGAGAGTATACGTCAATTATTTTAAATATATATAAATAGAGGTGAAAACAATGGATAAATTATTTAAAATTGGTCAAATTATAAATACTCATGGAATTAAAGGTGAAGTTAAGGTTTATCCTTTAACAGAAGATGTTAATAAATTTAAACGTCTAAAAACTGTTTTAGTAGGTGGAGTAGAAAAAAATATCTTAGGAGTTAAATTTCAAAAGGATAGGGTTATATTGAAAATAGAGGGAATAGATTCTATGAATGATGCCGAAACATATAAAGAAAAGTATATTGAAGTGCCAAGTGATAATGAACCTGAACTTCCACCAGATACTTATTATGTTTCAGATTTAAAAGCATGTACAATATACGATACGAGTGGAAAAGAACTTGGAAGAATATTTGATGTAATAAACACTCCTAATAATGATGTATATTGGATTCAAAAACCTAAAGAATTATTAATACCAGTTCTTAGAGATATAGTACTTAGCGTTGACATTAGTTCTAAGAAGATAGTTATTAAACCAGTTGGTGAATGGCAAGATGAAGATTAGCATATTGACATTATTCCCTGAGATGTTTTCTATTTTTGACCATAGTATTATAGGAAGAGCAAGAGAAAATAATTTAGTTGACTTCAGTTTATTAAATATACGAGATTATACTTTGAATAAACATAAAAAAGTTGATGATTATCCTTACGGTGGTGGACCAGGTATGGTTATGGCACCTCAACCAATAGTGGATACCATAAGGAAAGCCAAAGAAGATAACAAAGGTAAGGTTATATTTCTAGGGCCTAGAGGGAAGACTTTTAATCAAGAACTTGCAAAAGACCTTTCTAAAGAAGAAAATCTCATATTTTTATGTGGGCATTATGAAGGAATAGATGAGAGAGTTTATAAACACATAGATATGGAGATTTCACTTGGTGATTTTGTTTTAACTGGAGGAGAAATGGCGGCAATTCCAGTTATAGATTCCATTTTAAGACTTATTCCAGGCATTCTTGGAAAAGAAGAAAGCTTTATGGAAGAATCGTTTTATAATGGATTATTAGAATATCCTCAATATACTAGACCGGAAGATTTTGAGGGGAATAAGGTACCAGAAGTATTATTATCTGGACATCATGAAAATATAAGGAAATGGAGACGGGTTAAGTCTCTGAATATAACTAAAAAAAATAGACCGGATTTATATAAAGATATAACTTTGACTAAAGAGGATATTAAGATTTTGAAGAATAGTACAGATAAATAAAATATAATACATAATTTTTCTTGAAAAATAAAAAAATATGTGATATGATTAAAAACGTGTTAGTACGGGCGTTCCTCTGTCAGTATATCTTATGTTAAGAACGTCAAATTATCTTTAAGGAGGGAATACACAATGAACGAAATAATAAGAGCTATTGAAGCTGAACAAATTAGAACTGACCTACCAAACTTTAAAGTTGGAGACAACATAAAAGTTTACGTTAAGGTTAAAGAAGGTACAAGAGAAAGAATACAAATGTTCGAAGGTACTGTAATGAAAAAACAAAATGGTGGGTTAAGAGAAACTTTCACTGTAAGAAGAGTTGCTTTAGGAACTGGAGTTGAAAGAACTTTCCCAATGAATGCACCAATCATCGAGAAAATCGAAATCTCAAGAAGAGGTAAAGTAAGAAGAGCTAAACTTTACTACTTAAGAGATAGAGTTGGTAAATCTGCTAAAGTTAAAGAATTATTAACTAGATAGTATTAAAAGGGACTGTTTCAGTCCTTTTTTTTATACTTCCAAATAAATATAAGGAGGAATCTACATGGTAATTAATTGGTTCCCGGGACATATGAAAAAAACTCAAAGAGAAATTAAAGAAAATTTAGCATTAGTTGATGCTGTTATTGAAATAAGAGATGCTAGAATTCCTAGAAGCTCAGCTAATCCTGATATTGAAAAGTTATTAGAAGGAAAACCTAGAATTATACTTTTAAACAAAAGTGATTTAACTGATGGTGCAGTCACTAAAGAATGGATTAAACATTTAACTAAAGAAGATGTTAGAGTATTAGAAGTCAACTGCTTAAAAGGTGATGGACTTAAAAATATAAAACCTATGCTACTAACTCTTCTAAAAGAAAAGCATGATAGATTAAGAACAAGAGGTATGGATAATATAACGACAAGAGTTATGGTTGTTGGAATACCTAATGTAGGAAAATCTACGTTTATAAATAGATTGGGAAAAAATAATATAGCTAAAACAGGAGATAGACCGGGTGTTACTAAGAGTAAACAATGGATAAAGACAGATATAGGAATTGAACTTTTAGATACACCAGGAGTATTATGGCCTAGATTTGAAGATAATATAACAGCTTTAAATTTAGCTTTTACAGGCGCTATAAAAGATGAAATAATGGATATAGAAGAATTAGCCTTAAGGCTTGTAGAAAGACTGCAAATAAGTTATTCAACTAAATTAAAAGAAAGATATAAAATAGCAGAAGTTTTTGAAAATCCAGTAGATACGCTAGATGCTATAGGCAAAAAGAGAGGAACTCTAATTTCAGGAGGACAAATTGACTATAATAGAATAGCTGTTATTTTACTTGACGAGTTTAGAGGTGGAAAAATGGGTAACATTTCTTTAGAACGCCCAGTAGAAGAGAAAACTGATGATAATCAATAAAGACATAAAATCTATGTCGTTTAGCGAAATTAAAGAAGAAATAAATAAGATTTCAATAATCGATTTATATAAAAGTGGCCATAGTACAAAAATTATAGATTGGCTAGAAGATGATAAAAGAAAGAACGTATTATCGATTAAAAATAAAATTCAAAGGCAATTAGACTTATATTTAGATGAAGTCCAAAGAGTTAAAGCAATGTATGATTTTGATAAATCGTTTGGAGACTATAGATATGTGGCAGGAATAGATGAAGTTGGAAGAGGCCCTCTTGCAGGACCTATAGTTGCTTGTAGCGTTATATTGGACTTAAATGTTCTAGATGAAGAGTTGATTTTATATGTAAATGATTCTAAAAAAGTAAAAAAATCTAAGAGGGAAGAACTTTCGGAAATTATAAAAGAAAAAGCACTGAGTTACTATATAGCAGCTTCTTCAAATGAGGAAATAGATGAAAAAGGTATATCCTTTTCTAATAATAAAGTGTTTTTAGAGAGTTGTAATTCACTTAGTATAAAGCCTGACTTAGTATTATCTGATGGATATTTAGTCAAGAATATAAAAATAGAAAATAAGTCAGTTATCAAAGGAGACACAAAAAGTGCCTGCATTGCTGCAGCATCAATTGTTGCAAAGGTATATAGAGATAATCTTATGAAAGAATATGCTAAAAAGTATCCAAACTATGATTTTGAAAATAATGTTGGATATGGCACTTCAAAACATATAGAAGCTTTGAAAACCTATGGAAAATGCAGCATACATAGAAGTAGTTTCTTAACAAAATTATTATAAGTGATGCTCAAAAAATAAGAGTCCAAATACAAAATTTGGACTCTTATTTTTTTGATTTTTATTTATAATCTAAATGCATCCTTTATATGATTTATTTTAAAAAGTGTAGTTTGAGGGTTTAAATAAACTTCTATAACATCAAATCGTATATTAATATCAAATAGTTTTTTATAATTAATATAAGAGTTAGCAACTTTTATTATTGATTTTTGTTTTGAAAAAGTGATTGATTCTTTAGGTAAACCATAATCATAATTATATCGACCTTTAACTTCAACGATTATTAATAAGTTATCTTGAATGCATATGATATCTATCTCGCCTAAAAAATTTCTAAAATTACAATCTAATATATGATATTTATTTTTTTGTAAATAATCTTTAACTAAATTTTCACAATAATTACCTATTTCTTTATTTAATTTTTTCACCAAATCACTCCAATTTTATATCAGTATTAATTTTATGAATATATGTTATAAAAAATAATCTACACATAGATAGGTGATAGTTACTAGTTTATATATAAAACTCCTAATTTTGAATTAACAATTACCAATTATCAATTATCAATTGTTAACCATGACATTGATAATTAAAATTTGCATGTAGAATTATAGTTTTCATCTTAGGTATATATATTGAATTAAATATTCTACATTATAATATATAAAGTCACAAAGAGAATTTATCTTAAATTGAGCAACGGAAATTGAGTATTGCAATATTTATTTAAGATTATTAACAATTTAAAAATAAATTAAACAAATTTATTTTTGAAGAATTAATAATTATAAGTGTGTCTATAATCTTTAGTGGGTGATTTATATGGCAGTAAAAATAATTAGTGCAACGCACAATGGTTTAGAAGGTTTTTTAATAAATGTTGAGGTAGATATATCTAAGGGATTACCGGTGTTTAATATAGTCGGACTTCCTGACACCTCAGTAAAAGAGGCTAAGGAAAGAGTCAGAGCCGCAATTATAAATTGTGGCTTTGAGTTTCCACTGGGCAGAATTACTATTAATTTAGCACCAGCAGATGTAAGGAAAATAGGATCTCTTTTAGATTTACCTATTGCACTTGGAATTCTTATGGAGTCTAATCAAATATGCAGAAAAAGTATGGATGATTGCATAGTATTTGGAGAATTATCTTTGTTTGGAGAGCTGAAAGGAGTAAAAGGAACAATACCAATAATAATTGAAGGCGCTAAGGAAAAAATCAATAAATTTATTTTTCCTTATGAAAATTTAGAAGAAAGTTATTATTTTGAAGGGGGAGAGTACTATCCTTTAAAGACATTGAAAGAAGTAATTTCGTATATTATATATGAAGATGTGCTACCTTATGAAACAGGCGATGAACTTGAAAGTGAAGAAATTTATGATTCATTGGATTATGGCAGTATTATAGGTCAATATTCATCAAAAAGGGCTCTAGAGATAGCTGCAGCTGGAAATCATAATATTATTCTTTATGGAGAACCTGGATGTGGTAAAACAATGCTTGCAAAAGCATTAATATCAATTTTACCGTCTTTATCTCAAGAAGAATTAATAGAAATTGCGAAAATTTATAGTGCATGTGGCCTTA
>JAKBFR010000007.1 GCA_021837545.1 Bacillota bacterium
ATCTAAGGTAATTAATTTTTCATAAAGCCATATATTCCTTTTATTGTAGTTAACCCTCTTACCCCTGGCATTTTGATCTATGAATTCACCTGGACTTGAAATTACAATACTATTTTTATCTATAACTATTTCAATTATTTTATTTAAATCAAAGTACTCTCTATATAATACTGCGTTTTTTGCAGCTTCAATTATTGCTTGCACGGGGTAACCTTTAGGTAAAATTTCTTTTATTTTTTCTTCTGTTTTATCAACCATAGACAAAAGATTTCCTTGAATTATGTGTACTTCCCCATATTTATCATTTAATTTATCAATGATTTTTATCATATTATTTGGAATATATATGCAATTATTATCAGAAAACACAAGTAATCCTCCATAAGTGCATTTTAGGGATGAACCTTCTTTATGTTCAAATACTATTCCAGCACTCAACAATAAAAATCTTCTATTTTCTCCATTAATCTCAATTCCCTTTTTATCGAAGTACTTATTAACTAATTCCATATTTAACATATCAATCCCACTTCTTATAAGTGGACAAGTTTCAATGGTTAAGCTTAAATTTTCTTCAAATAAAGCTATTAATTCTTGCGTTCTCATTACATCTGTTGTAGATCCCCTTCTTATATAAAAAGTCCCATTATCTCTTACTTGATAAGGTTTTTGTTCTCCATCATAAATTGATATTACACCTATTTTCTTATTTTTAATATCAATGAAATCTACTTCTATTGGTATAGGTGGTTCACATCTTGTTGTTACTATTTGTTGTATTTGTTCTTCTTTAAATATATCATCTTCTTGTATTCCTATAATCTCTTTGCTTTTATCTTTAATTCCAACAATTATATATCCTCGCCCACCACTTGAATTAGCTATAGCACATATATCTTTAGTTAATTCTTTTTTCCCAGTTTCATTATGAAGATCTAATCTCAATTTAAAATCTAACTTGATACCTTCCTCCCTTTTTATCAAAGATAGTAACTTTTTACTATCCATAATACAATCACCCTACCTTATATATACTATTAAATCATATAATATAACTTTTAATATTATATTTATTTACCAACTAAAAATCACTCCTATTGAAGTTAAATAAGAGTGTTTTATAATAATATTATTAAATTTTAAATATATGCCCACTCAAAACTCTATTTTTACCATTTTGCTTAGATTTATACAATAAATCATCAGCAGTCTTTATCAATTCATTTATATTTATACCATTTAAAGGAAAAAATGAAATTCCAAAACTAGCTGTTACAAATTTTTTTTCATTATCAAAACTAACTTTGCTACTTTCAAGAGCACTTCTTATGGTTTCAATTTTATTATATACACTATTTTCGTTATTAAAATTTGAAATGTATAATATAAATTCTTCGCCACCATATCTTGCTAGAATATCATCTTCATCTATACCATCACCTACAATTTTTGCTGTATTAATTAGTATTTTATCTCCAAATTGGTGTCCATAAGTATCATTTATCTTTTTAAAATCATCTATATCAATCATTACTATAGCAAATTTTTCCTTCATTTTTTTATATTTATTTTCTTCTAAAAATTCAAAGAAATATTTTCTATTATATATACCTAGTAATGAATCTCTTTGATTTATTTTCTCTAATTCTCTGTATAATAAAGAATTCTCAATGGCAATTGCAATTTGATTAGCAATTGATCTAAGGAAAAGCTTTAGTTCTATAGTCATAAATTTATAAACATTATGTTCTACTATTATATATCCAATAAACTTATCGCTTAATTTAATTGGAGATCCCATAATAGAGTGTATCGCTCTTTTATGTTCACCTGTTTGCTTTAAAATTTTTTCTGAATTTATTAAGAATTCTTCTTCTTTATTTATATATGAAAGCTCTTCTGATGTTAATTTTATATCCATATTTTCAATATTACTAGCTTTAACAATCAATTCACTGTCTTCTATTAAAAATATAGTCGAATATGTTACACCTAATATTCCGAGTATCATATCATTAATCATTGATATCAAATTATTACTACTGAAAAAAGTATTTATATACTTACTCACTTCTATTATATTAGATAGTGAATCTATGCTCTTTTCTAACTTAACATTCTTTTGATTTAAATCTTGTATATGTTTTTCTGAAAAAACTTGATAGTTCTCATATTCCATTTTTAATGCACTATAAAGATTCTCGTAATCCTGCATTTATTCCCACCATCCTCAAACCATAACCCCATTATGATTATTTAACAACTTTTATTTATCATCATTTTAAAACTCATTACAATTATACTACAACTAATCAAATAATTGAATACACTTATTTTACTGTATAAATGGTTACTATTATACTGTACTCTTTAAGACTAAAATTATAAATTTGCATATATAGTTTCATGAATTTCATCTTTCAACTTAGGATAAACTAATAGTGCAAATTTAGTTTTAGAATAAAAGGAGATACGGATATGAAATTTATACACTGGCTTTTAAGCATATTTATATTTTTATTCATCTGTGTATTGTTTGTCCAATTTGGTAACACAATATTAAATGTAATATTGTTAAGTTCCCTATTTATTTTTATCATAAAATTTTTAATTCAAAAGTTCACTAAACATTATTAGTTTAAGGCATAATAATAGTACAATTTCCAAATGAAAGTGTACTATTATTATATATATAAATGTCTTGAAATTTCTTTTTTTCCTTTATTGTGCTTAATAAGTTCTTTATTGCGCTTTGCGCTTTTTTTATATATGAAAGTTCTTGGTTGCGCTTTGCGCTTTTTTTATATGTGTATAAATTTTATCAACATCGTTAAAGTTATTATCCAAACTATAATTTTCTTCCACGAATTTCCGTGCATCAGTTCCCATTCTTAGTCTTAATTTTTCATCTTTAACTAGAATTTCTATTTTTTCAGCTAAATCTTCTACTGAATTCTTTTTAGCAACTAAACTTGTCACATTAGGTTTAGTAGACTCCATAAGTCCACCTACATCTGTTACAATTAACGGAGTTCCACACGCCTCTGCTTCCACTGCTGCAACTCCAAAACTTTCACTATCAAGGGTTGATGGGAAAACTGCTACATCAAAATTTTGAAATTCCTTTATTACATCGTTTGGTTTTACAAAACCTAAAAAAGTTACATCTTCGTCTATAGAAAATTCCCTAACTAATTCTTTTAGATAATCTTCCTGGCTTCCTCTTCCACCAATTCTAAGTTTAAGTTTTAAATCTTTATTTCTTTCCTTAACCTCTTTAAAAGCTTTAATTAAATATTGTATACCATATTTCTCTTCTAAAGTTTTAATTGTTCCTATAACAATCTCTTCTTTTTCTGTTCTACTCGGAATAAATTTATTAATATCCACACCAAAAGGAGTTACTTGTATATTTTTATTTGTATATTTTTGAGTTTCTATTTTCATCACATTGCTTGTTGATAAAATATAATCTGCCTTTTTTAAATTATATTTTATTATAAATTTATGCACCGGTGATTTAATTGGAAAATCATAAATATCGCTGCCCCATACTGAAATTATATATGGATGATGGTTTGTCAAAGCACCTAATAATCCATAACTGCTAGCATAATGTGCATGAAGTATATCAGGATTAATCTCTTTAATTAAAGATCTAACCCTCTTTATCTTTTTAAAATATTCTAATTTGTTCTTATCAGAAGTTTTCTTCATAATATTATCTTGTACATCCAAAGAATGTACTGTGACACCTTCATATTCACCTTTTCCAAGTGATATAACATGAATATCATATCCTTTATGCACAAAATAATTTAACCATTTGTGAGTATGAGCACTATTAATATCTGCTAAATAACATATTTTCATTTTTTATTTATTCTCCTGTATTGTTTCCCAAGGCTTAGTATTTAAGTAATTTATAAAATCTTCTCTCAATTCGTCTTTCTTTAAAGCAAATTCTATAGTCGCTTGTAAAAAGCCAAGTTTATCTCCTACATCATACCTCTTGCCTTCAAAATTATATGCATACATAGCTTCTTTACTAATTAAAGTCTTTAATGCATCTGTTAATTGAATTTCTCCACCTTTTCCTGGCTTAGTATTTTCCAATATATTAAATATTTCTGGTGTTATAATATATCTTCCCAGTATAGCTACATTACTTGGCGCTTCTTCCATAGAAGGCTTCTCAACTAAGTCCTTAACTTTATAAACTTTATCTTCTATATGAATTCCATCTACTATTCCATATTTAGAAACATTCTCTTTATCAACAGTTTGAACGCCTAAAATAGTAGTGTTATATTCACTATAACAATCAATTAATTGCTTTAAGCAAGGAACTTCACTGTCAACTACATCATCACCTAATAAAACTGCAAATGGCTCATTTCCAACAAAAGTCTTTGCACAATGTATAGCATGACCTAAGCCTCTTGGCTCTTTTTGTCTTATATAATGTATATCGACCATATCGGAAATATTTCTTACCATTTCAAGTAATTCTGATTTTCCTGCTCTTTCTAATTCTAATTCTAATTCTATTGATTTATCAAAATGATCTTCTATACACTTTTTATTTCTACCTGTTATGATAAGGATTTCTTCAATTCCTGACGCAACAGCTTCCTCTATTATATATTGAATTGTTGGCTTATCAACTATTGGTAGCATTTCCTTTGGTTGAGCTTTAGTTGCAGGTAGAAATCTTGTTCCAAGACCTGCTGCTGGTATAATAGCTTTTTTTACTTTCATTTCATATCATCCTTTCTTAAAAGGTCGTATTCTTTTTTCTTCCTTAAATAGTAACATATTTTTATAGTTTATTTTTTATTATTTTCTGTATTCTATTCTTCCTTTGAAATCATCTTTCATATCTATTGTTTTAAAATCTGTAAATGGGAATTTAACAGGCATACCTGTCTTTCTTGACTTATATGCTGCAAGAATTATAGACATTGCTTTTTTACCTTCTTCTCCAGAAACCAATGGATCTCTGTTTTCATTTATAGAATCAATTACATCTTTAAATAAAGGTGTATGTCCTTCCCCATATACATTATCTATCTTAACATTTACTTCATTCTTTATAGATGCTTCATCTTCACCATCAAATCTCCACGTTTCAAGTTCATTAACAGCAAGACCGCCGATTGATACTGCTCCAGTTTCTCCAAATAAACTTAATGTTTCTTCTAAGTTTTTAGGATAAACGCAAGCTGAACCTTCAACAATTCCAATAGCACCATTTTTAAATCTTATAATTACAGCTCCAAAATCTTCAGCTTCGATATCTCTTAAATAAGTGTCACATTCAGCATATACTCTTTCGATTTCTCCACCCATCATCCATTGAAGCAAATCAATATTATGTATACATTGATTCATAAGTGTACCACCATCTAAAGCCCATGTTCCTCTCCAAGTGGCTTGGTCATAGTAACCCATGTTCCTGTTCCAAAGTATTCTTGCTGTCCCATTAATTAATCTTCCGAACTTGTTATCTTCTACAGCTTCTCTTAATTTTTGTATTGGCTTGTTAAATCTGTTTTGATGACAAACTCCAAGCTTAACATTATTTTCTTTAGCTACTTTAATCATTTCGTTAGCATCTTCAATAGACATAGCCATCGGTTTTTCTACTAAAGCACTTGCACCCTTTTTCATAGAATAAATAGCAATTTCTGCATGATATCCACTTTCTGTCGCTATTGTAACTACATCAATATCTTCTTTTTCTAACATTTCTTTATAGTCTACATATGCATGAATAACTTCTGGATTTACTCCTGTTTTTTCTATGTATTCAGTTCTCTTTGCTTCAGCATTTTTTAAAATTACATCACATGTTGCAACTAATTCTGCGTGTGTCTTATTTTTAACTAAAGCTTCAACGTGCTTGTAAGAAATTCTTCCACAACCAATAATAGCAAATTTTAATTTTTTCATTTTACTTACCCCTCTTAATTCAGTTAACAGTTAACAATTAACAATTAACAGTTAACAATTATTGATTAATTTTCATTATTGTTTTAAGTATTATATAAATATCAAGAAATACATTGTTTTTCTTTATATATTCTAAATTTAATGCTAGTTTATCCGGCATAATTGTATTTATGTACAAATCATCTGGGTTTTCTGCTTCTCCAAGCAGATCATTTTCATCTCTGTATCTAATTGATGCTAAATCAGTTATTCCCGGTTTAACTTCCAATACTTTTCTTTGTTGTTCGTTATAAAGTTTAACATATCTAGGCACTTCAGGTCTTGGTCCGACTAAGCTCATATCTCCTTTAAATACATTTATTAATTGTGGCAATTCATCTAACTTATATTTCCTTAAAAATCCACCTATTCTAGTTATTCTGCTATCATTTCCTACTGTGATTTGCCTTCCCAACTTTTCAGCATCTACAACCATAGTTCTAAACTTAAGAATTTCAAATTCCTTATTTTTTTCACCAACTCTTATTTGTTTAAAAAACACCGGACCATCAGAACCAAATTTTATTTTAATTGCAATTGCAATCAAAATTGGACTTAAAACTATAAGTCCTAAAGTAGAGCATATAAAATCAAATATTCTCTTAACTACTTTATTAAATTTATTCATGTATCTACTCCCACTAAAATTATTTAATTATACATCATATATATTTCCTATTTTACAACTTTTCAGTCAATTTAGCTCATAAAAATTTATTTCTTAATAATTTTTTATGGAAACTCGACTCACAGACCTTCACTGGGTATTCACACCAAATAGTTCTAAAAGTAAGCTACTTAGATCAATGCATCTAAAAACTTTTCTGCGAGTCCGTGGTAAGTATGATTGGCTAATACATAATCATTCCCATTTTGGCCCATTTTATTTTTTTCTTCTACACTTAAATTTTTAATCTTCATAACTGCATTTACTACGGCATCTGGATTTTCTGCTGGCACTGTAATACCACAATTTGAATCCTTAACTGGATCATTAGACGCTTCTACTGCATATATTATTGGCCTTGATGCCATCATATAATCAAATAATTTGTTTGGACTTACTCCATAATTGAATAAATTTTGCTTTTTTAAACCTATATAGCAAATATCCAATAGTTGTAGTACATTATCCATATTATCCTTTAAAACCGGATCTAGAAATTCTACATTAGTTATATTGTTTGTTTTTGCATATTGTATTAATTTATCCTTTACATTTCCATTTCCAACTAATATATATTTTATATTTTTTTCAGTTGTTTTTTTAGCAGCATCAAGCATTGTATCTAAAACATTTGCTGGTGAATGATTACCTGTATACCCAACTAAAAAATAACCTTGTTCTTTTAATTCTTTTAATCTCTCAATTGTTTTTTCCATAACAGGATTTTTCTTTTCACCAACAATTATTCCATTTGGAACATGCACATAATTATTTGTCTTAAATCCTCTATCTTTCATATGATTATCTGCATTTGGTAAAATCGAAATAATCTTATCACAATTTTTAAAAGCAAAATCCTCTGCTCTTTGAAGCATAACTATCGCAGGATTATTCTTGGAATATCCCCCTATTTCCATTGGCGTCAATGGCCATAAATCATGTATTTCAAAGAAAAGCTTAGCCTTAGATCTCTTTGCAATTCTATGCGCAGGATATATATCTAAAGGATAAGTTGAAGAAGCTATTACTGCATTTGGCTTATACTTATCTGCAATCTTCTTATAATTAATCCTTAATTTATACATAAATGTAGCTATATTTTTAATTCTTCCCACACCATTTCCATGATACTCTGGAGTTTTAACCCATATATATGTAATTCCATCTATCTTTTCTTCTTCAAAATCTTCTTTAACTTCTGGATTTTTCTTTCTCAAATGAGAAAAATCTGCTGCAAGTATAGTTACTTCATGGCCCATGTTAACCCATTCTCTAGCCATATAATAAGGTCTAAATTCCATCCCATGATAATCAGATCCTGCATAGTGATTTATAAGTAAGATATTCATCTTAATTTGCTCCTTTTTTTACATTATAATGCTAATTAACTTCATAAATTATAACATAAGTGAGACTCAAAATCTATGATTTTGCAAGTCGAACTTACTCAGTGAGTGCATACGAGTCGAGTTTCCTAAAAAAAGAAACCCAATTTTATACTCAAATATTTTCCAAACCTTTAACCTCATCTTTGACCTATGATTTTGCAAGTCGAACTTACTCATCGAACTCATGGTTAATCGAGTTTCCTTAAGTAGATAATGCAAAACTGGAATTCCTAAGTTTATATATAAATCATTGAACTTTAACAGCTAGTGACTATGAATTGATTTCTCCTTATATTTGGCTCTTCCAACTTTCACACCATGTATCTGGATTCAGTATGAATAGTTTAGTTTTATTAATATCTATAACTATGCTAAAATGATATTATATTTAGGCACAATCAAAAAAATAACAAGTCCATGTGCCTTAATTGAAATAACTTTTCAAAATATAAGGAGGAACAGTATATGAAAGTATTAACTGTTATAGGGGCTAGACCACAGTTCATAAAAGCTGCAACAGTATCAAATAAAATCAGAAGAAATGGCAATAGTGAAATTTTAGTACATACTGGACAACATTATGATAATAATATGTCAGATATATTTTTTGAAGAGCTTGGTATTCCAAAGCCTGATTACAATTTAAGTATTGGTTCATCAAATCATGGCCACCAAACTGGTAGCATGCTAATAGCTCTTGAAGAAATCTACTTAAAAGAAAAACCAGATATGGTTTTAGTTTATGGAGATACAAATTCAACACTTGCTGGAAGTCTTTGTGCTAGCAAATTATTAATACCTGTAGCCCATGTAGAAGCTGGACTTAGAAGTTTTAATAGAGTTATGCCTGAGGAACAAAACAGAATACTTACAGATCATATTTCAGATTTACTTTTTGCACCAACATTAACAGCAGTAAATAACCTAAAAAATGAAAATATCACAAAAGGTGTTCATAATACTGGTGATGTAATGTACGATGCAATAAATCTTTTTAAAGAAAGAGCTAAAGAGATTTCAACAATAACTGAAAGACTTGATTTAGGTCCAGACAGTTATATACTTTCAACAATACACCGTGCTGAAAATACAGATAACATTGAAAGATTAACTTCAATAATAAGTGCTTTAAGTAATTCTGGTAAGAAAATAATACTTCCACTCCACCCAAGAACAAAGAAGTTCATTGAAGAATATAATTTGCATGTTGGAGAAAATATTAAAATTATAGATCCTGTAGGGTATTTAGACATGATTTCCCTGCAAGAAAATGCACAAAAAATAGTAACAGATAGTGGTGGAGTTCAAAAAGAAGCATATTTCTTAAAGAAGCCATGCATAACTATGAGAGATGAAACTGAATGGGTTGAAACTGTAGAAAATGGTTGGAACGTAATAGTTGGAAGTGATTCTAATAAAATTTTAGACGCTTTAGATAACTTCAATCCAAAAGGTACTCCTGTTTCCGCATTCGGAAATGGAGATACGTCTTCACTAATCACTGATATTATTGAAAAATACTTATAATAATTTTAATACTTAGTTCACGCGCAAGAACATATTAAGTCTAGGATATCATGTGTATTTTGAGCGATACACAGAAATATGTTTGCTTCATATCAGACTACTAGATTAACATACTGGCCTAGTAGTCCACTATGAGGCAACTAAATTCAATTGAACTTTTTTATATTGCACCTAAATTAAGCTAAACCTCTACCCACAAGGGTGACCTCACAACCTCAAAAGCTACCTAATCTTAAGATAAACTAGCCTAATGTTTAATTACTTCCTTATATAGATCTGTTTGTTATTATATTTGGAAATAAACTGTAATTATAACTATATATTGGTCCATTAACCTAATTTTTATGATATAATATGTTATATAGTTATATAACATAGGGGGAGATTATTATGACAGACATTAAACAAGCTAGAAAAATCACAATATTTTTTAAGAGTGGTAGAGAATTATGCATTAAGAAATCGATTACACTTAACTACATTCAACTTATAAATTGGTTGTTTTCTAATGATGATATTCCATTTAAAGTAAATAGCAAAGATGATGTAGAAGATACTGTAGTAAAAGATTTTATATTATATAAGGAAGCCATAGAATCCATAGAAGCACTGAAATAACTTATTAAAATTAGTCTAACAATTAAATAATCCTGAATATTACATATGTAATAAATCATGATGTGAAATATTATTAAATATACGGGTATTGCGAAATATAAAGTATAGATTTTTCCATAAATACTCTATTAGTTTTGGCATATAAGTGAAATATTTTACTAATATGCTAAAAAAATAATATTATTATTAAATCTTCATCGTTAATTACTATACTTTAAGTATTTTACACATAGATATACATGTGCAAAGTTATACTTATTCATCTTAATAAACCTAAGTATTACCTGATGATTTTTGATGTATAAGTATAATTTATACCGTGGATATCTATATAGATACCCAATTTAAAGTTAGACGTATATCTTAAGTGTATATATACCAGAAATGAAGGTCATGCTTTTGTGGAGGCGTTACATCAGAGGATTTAGCTGTAGATATTTCTTCAGTAGAAGTTGTTCCATTTATGCTTGTCCCAATGAATATTGGGAACATGCTTAAATGGGGGCAACTTCTACTGATAGAAATTCACAGCTAAATCCTCAGTAACCCGAACAAATGCATGACCTTCATTTCGATAGTTTATATAATTAACCTTAATTTTCACTTTGGGTATCTATGTTGCTCAATACCCGTAGGTATTGTACTATAGCATTGTATATTCTTTTCTTGAAGATACGTTCCCATATTTATTGTTTTCTTGTTTGTAAACTTGAATACATGACACTGCAAATCCCATAAGTATCCAATATGAAAATACATATGTTATGGAACTTGGTCCAAAACTTGCTGGTGCAAAAGCTATAAGACCTGCAACTGCTGCAAAGCACATAATACTCTTTTTCTTTATTCCAATAATTAAATTTCCTATAAGTATGTACAAATAGTAAATTCCATATAATGCTATGCCTGGTAGTCCAAAATCACCTAAAATTTCAATTGGATAACAATGTGGACTATATACAGACCCTGTATTACCTTTATCTTTTATAAGTTGTTCAACATTACCTACACCATAACCTTGATATTGCTTCTCTTTTATCACACCATTTAATACGTTTTTTATTATCTCCATCCTATGTAATGTAGAACCTTCTGCATTAACTTCTCCATCTGTAAAACCTTCTAATGAATGTAATTTACCTGCTAGACTAGTTCCCAGTTGTCCATTATCATCTGATACTGGCTTTATATTCATAAGCAAAGTGCTATAATTAAAGGCTAAAACAAATCCACATATTAATACTATAGGAAAAATCATTTGCTTAATTCCCAAGTTCTTAATATTAAATATTGAATAAATTATAAATATTACAACTCCAAACAAAAATGCGAAAAATCCTGTTCTTGAAGTAGTCATAATGACTAATGAAAAACCTATACAAGAAATTACTGTGAACCATATCTTTGCCCATATATTTTGAAATTTATAAATAGCAAATAAACAAATTGGTCCTATTATTGCAAGGGTTGCTGTTAAATTATTTGTGTTATATGAAAATGCTATTGGTCTCGCTTGTATAGTATTAATTTGCCATTGTGGTAAACTATCTTTAAACCCATCAATATAATGCCTTATAGGTAGTTGCTGTCCTAAAAGTACTTCTACTAAACCAATGATAATTACCATTGAAATTAAAAATAATAATAAATTAACTGTTTTTTTCATTCTCTCTTTATTTACATTGTAAATCATCATATCAACAATAAATGCAAACATCATTAAATATATAGCTATATATTTTATTGATAAACTTTTATTTAATGCCCATGTAACACTAACACACATATAAATAAACCAAATCATATATATTGCTAAAATCTTTCTATCTAATTTCATTAAAATACTTCTATCTTTAAATACTTTATATAATGACATAAGTGTAAATACACCTAAAATTATATGAAACATATATATGCTTTGTATTCCCGGAACATATAGTGCATAATCATAAAATGTAGATACTAAAAGCACCATATAAAGTAGATTATAAGCGTCCTTATCTTTAATTATAAAGGTTGCTACTAATACTGTTATTATATACATTCCGCTTATTAAATAGCTTCCATTTACTACTCCTAAAAATACTGAAATGGCAAATATAATTGCCAAAACAATATTTCTAATTCTGTCTTCTCTAGTCATAATTACTCCTTATCTGCATTTTCTGCAGCTACTTCATCTTCGTTTTTATAATGATATGTTGGTACTATTTTTTGCATTTGGTGCTTAATTTCTGATATATCATTTAAATCTAATAAATTCTGTAGTTGTTCAAGTTTATGTTTTAAAGTGTTCATATCTTCAAACATTGGCTTACCTACATGTATTTTTTTGTGAACAGTATTTTCAAGGCCTTCTTCACTCATTAAAAGTTCTTCATATAATTTTTCACCTGGTCTAAGCCCTGTAAACACAATTTTTATATCCCTATTAGGTTCAAGACCCGAAAGCTTAATTAAATCACATGCTAAATCATAAATCTTAACTGGCTTTCCCATATCTAAAACAAATATTTCTCCACCTTTAGCAAAAGCTCCTGCTTGAAGTACTAATTGAGCAGCTTCTGGAATTAGCATAAAGTATCTAATAATTTTTTTATGAGTTACAGTTACAGGTCCTCCATTAGCAATTTGTCTTTTAAACAATGGTATTACTGAGCCATTACTTCCTAGTACATTACCAAATCTAACTGCAACAAATTCAGTTTTCGATTGCTTATCCATAGCTTGTATAATCATTTCACACAATCTTTTTGTTGCTCCCATAATATTAGTTGGATTAACAGCCTTGTCTGTTGAAATCATAACAAATCTTTCTATATTAGCAGCACTAGCTTCTAATGCTAAATTTAGTGTACCAAATACATTATTTTTAACTGCTTCCTTAGGACTATCCTCCATTAAAGGTACATGTTTATGTGCCGCTGCATGAAATACAACATCTATTTTATATTTAGTAAACACTTCATGTAATCTTTTTCTATCTCTAACTGAACCTATTAATACATTAAGGTTCATATCCGGGAAGTCTTCTTTAAGTTCATTTTGAATGTCATATACATTATTTTCGTAAATATCAAATATTATAAGTCTTTTAGGATTATATATAGCTATTTGTCTACAAAGTTCTGAACCTATAGAGCCACCTCCACCAGTAACTAATATAGTTTTTCCTTCTATGTAGTCTGAAATCCCTTTATTGTCAAGTTGAATAGGGTCTCTTCCAAGTAAATCTTCTAAATCAACATCTTTAATTCTACTAACTGTAGCATCTCCATTTAATATTTCATACATCCCAGGAATTATTTGCAATTTACAATTGGTATTTTTACAAATTTCAATTATTTCAGCTTTATTTTTTGGATCAAGAGATGGAATAGCAATTAAAATCAAATCAATTTCTTGTTCTCCAGCAATATAAGGTATGTCATGTCTATTTCCTTCTATTTTAACTCCTGATATTCTTTTCCCAAGCTTATTTTTATCATCATCTATTAGCGCTATGGGGTTATACTTCAATTCTCTTCTTGCCATCATTTCATTTATAATCATAGTTCCAGCAGAACCAGCTCCAACTATCATTACTCTTCTTTGATCTGATGAATATTTAAATGGTATGTACAAAAGTGTTCTTCTATAAACCCTGTAAAGAATTCTATAACCTAATACAAAGAAAATACTTAAAAGTATTCCTACAACAGAAACATTTAATGGTATAACAGATCCAAAGAATCTAGTATATCCAATAGATAATATACCTGCTAAAATATTTCCTCCAACACCTAATAAAAATTCATCTGTACCAGTTAAATGCCATAAACTTTCATACATTTTAAATAAATAAAAACATACTAAATAAATCAAGCTTAAAGCTATAACATCATGAGTATATATCTTTGAAATTTGTGTAAAGGCTCCACTTTGTGTTATATTTATGGAAAAAAGGTATGCCATATTCACCATAAACATATCAATTATCATAATTATAAATGTTTTCCAATTTCTCATTTTAACTTCCCTTTCTCTCTGGAAAGATCTTTGCTAATTAAAAGCAAGTCAAATCTTAAAAATTATTTTCTCGATAGCTAGCATCCGTAACGCTCCTGGACATTGTGCCCCTTGAGGGTATAAGTTTTACTTTATATTATTAAAAACTTTCAATAATATATTAGGGAAATACAATATACCCTTGCATTGAATTAAATACCTAATATAATTTTTATCAAACTTCTGCATTTTATAACATCTTAATGATTCTTTTACTTCAATTTTATGTAAAAAATCAAAAAGATTTTTATGAAAATTTTTATCTCTTGATAAAACAGAAAAAACATGAGCTATTGCATATGGAATTTTATACTCTGTTAAAAATTTTTCTATATCCTTGAAGTTCCCTTGATACTCAAGATATTTCAATAAATCTACATATGAATAGTAACAGTCAAGATGTTTTAAAGAAACCAAATTGGTTACTGATGAATTCCACCTAACATAAAACATCAATGTTTTCTCAACGGATATAATTTTCTTCATATTAAGTAATGCTTTAACTGTAAACACAACGTCTTCAGCGTATTTTCTACTACTATCAAAAAAGATATTACTTTCTTTTATTATTGAAGTTTTATATAAGGCACTTCCCATTCCAATAGTAATATCACAGCTTAATTGCTTTAAAGCAGCTTCTCTTCCAGTTATAAAATCGTCTAAAAATCTAGTTGTACTTTGCACTAATACCTTATCTTTTGAATCAACTTGGGCATAATCGCAAAAAACCAAATCACAGTTACAAGTTGATGCCTTTTCGTACATGAGCTCAATATAATCCTTATGAATATAATCATCAGAATCTAAAAAACAAACGTATTCGCCTCTTGCTTCTGAAATACCCTTATTTCTTGCGCTACTTACCCCACTATTTTCTTGGCTTATGATTCTGTAATTTATATCTGAATTCACGAGTAACTTCTCCGCTATTTTAATGCTTTTATCCTCGGAACCATCATTTATAAGTAAAAGTTCAAAATCCTTTGAGCTCTGATTTATAACTGACTTTATAGTTTTCTCAATGCATCTTTCTACATTATAAACAGGAGTAATTATAGACACATTTACCAATATCATTCACTACCTTCACTAAATTATACTGTTTCTATTCTATTTTTATTCATTATAAGACATCTTAAAAATTATTTCCCAAGAAATATCTATATATTGTCATTTTATTTATTAACAATTTTATTATGTACATTCACTTTGAATTATACTGATATTATTAACTATATGCAATATTTAGTCATCTTTCTTAAGTTAAAATTCATAATTACTATAGTCCTCTAAGTTTTTTCATTTCTTTAGCATGCCAAACTCTATCTTCTTCTTTTGGCATTGTCATATAATCACCATATAATTGCGTTAAAATGGCGTCATAATTTTTGGGAGCATAAAAATGTTGTCCTTCAAATTCTAATTTAACCAAATCAAAGTAATCTTCTTTTTTATAAATATACTCACTCCAATAAGTATCAACACCATATCCCATATAATCTGATTCTGGATCATTCCACTTAACTAAACAATTGAAAAATTGTAATCTCCTCTTATTAGGAAACATTTTTACAACTAATTTATAAAATGAAAAAGTTATTTTATTTTTAAAACTTAAATAATCTGGAATATCTCTAAGTCTTTTAAAACTCTTTAGAATGTTGTAGCTTAATGTACGTTGTATTTTATATGTTATCTTAAGCTTTGGCAAACTATCATATGGAAATACATCTATGAATATTCCATTATGCATCTTGTAATTTTCTTCTGTTCCATCTTCTAAAAACAAGGTGTTATTATACCTTACTTTACACGGTGTCGGGTAAACATTATAATATTCATCAGTTTCAAATGTTTGCAAAAACAAATGCTTTGGAAGTTCTTTTGGAGCTATTTCTAAGAATTTATTATATTCTTCTCTTATCATCCCAATATCAATATCATCATCCCAAGGGATAAATCCTTTATGTCTCACAGCTCCAATTAAAGTTCCTGCATCTAAAAAATATTTAATGCCATGTTTTTCACATAATTCATGAACATCCTTCAAAACATCTACCATAAGCATTTGAGCGTCTCTTAAACTCAAATCCTCATACTCCTCTTTATTATATGTATAATTAGTATCCATATTGATTTACACCTTATCCTTAAATATTATACTGGTAAATTAGTTTTTAAACTTAAAAATAACCTTATATTAATCCAAGGTTATTTTTTTGATTGTGCCTTAATAGCAATTATCATTATTTTTTTGAATGTTATTTTTTTGAATTTATTTATTTTTATAGATTTAGCATATAATTTTAATGCTAACCCAAATTCATGTACATAAAGTAGTCTTTTGACAAAACTATTCAACCATTCATTTACATATTCTATAACTTCGGGTTTTTCTTTAGTATATGATTCTTCTAAAAATTGTTTTTTTATTAGATTTCTATACTCTTTTATGTTATTTTTATATGATTTTTTACTTAACTCTAAAGTTTGGTTATACATTAGTTGAGTTTTAGAGTTGGAGAAACTTTCCCCATATATTCTATACCTAAATAAATGTTCTGGAATATTATGAATTTTAGTTACTTTAGCCATTCTTGTCCACAGTTCATAATCTTCAACAGCTGAATATTCTTTACTTCCGTATAAATTTTGCTTAAATAATTCAGTTCTACCCATTATACTTCCATGAGCTAATGGACAATTTAATGATAAAAATAATTTGATTAAATCATTACTTGAAGGATAACTTACATTACGTTGTTCTTTGCCTTCTCCATCTATAACAGTATAATAAGTTCCTACCAATCCATATTCTAAAGAATTTTCTAAAAAATTCACTTCTTTTTCTAATCTTTCGGGCATGGAAATATCATCGCAATCCATTCTTGCTATATATTTACCACTCGCAAGAGATATTCCTTTATTTAATGATGCAATTAGCTTTAAATTTTTTTCATTATGAATTAATCTTATACGTGGATCATCAAATGATTCAATTATTTTAACACTATTATCAGTAGATCCATCATTTATTATTAAAAACTCAAAATCAGTAAATGTCTGATTTAGTATACTTTGCATAGCTTCTTTTAGAAATTTCTCTCCATTATATACTGCCATTAAAACAGTTACCATAGGTTCATTCATATTTTTATCACCTCGTATATTTTTGTACAACATATCACACATAATTATTACATGCTTAATTAGTTTAGAAATATAAAATTCTCCTATTAAAAATAATATATAATTATTATTTGTAGGATCAAACATCTTTATTTTACCACTTAAGCACTATACAAACAATATTTATAAAAAATTAAGAAGGACAAATATATGGTAAGTTATAACTACGAAAATAAAAGACTTTGTACACAATGAAAAGAAGGAAACCAAACATTTATAACTTTTTATAAACATCTGGTTTCCTTACTAATTAAAATGTTTTTTGATATATTTTAAAATTGTTAATAAAAGGGCTAATTAAGCTTGTACGCCTTCTCCGTGTTTTTGAGCTGCTATTTCATCAGCATACGCCATAGCATCTACTTTCTTAAAGAATGGGAAGTAGATTACAACACCAACTATTAAGAATACTAATTGTGCAAAAGCATAGCTAGGACCACCAATTATTAAACCTGAGAATACAGCTGGAACTGTCCAAGGTGGTAATGCTCCACCCATTGGTGCAAGTATACCTGTTGCAATTGCCATGTAAAGTAATATTGCATTTACTACTGGAGTAAGTATGAATGGTACACCCATAATTGGGTTCATTACTACTGGAATACCAAATAATATTGGTTCATTAATATTGAATAAGTTAGCAGGAATTGCTAATTTACCTAATTGTCTATATTGAGCAGATTTTGCTAAGAACAATAATAGTAATGTAAGTCCAAGTGTTTGACCACTACCTGCTAAGTTAATGAAATTATCATAGAATTGTTGAGTTACTATATGAGCTCCATGAGCAAGATCTAAAGTTCCTGCTGCTTGTAATTGAGCATTAGCTGCAGTATTAGCAGTTAATAATGCACCTACCATACCTCCAACTGTCATACCACCATGAATTCCGAAGAACCATAAGAATGGAACAGCGAAAGCAATAAGTATAGCACCTGGTAATGAATCTGATGCAGCTTGTAATGGTGTTTGAACAACTTTATAGATAATTTCTACAAAAGAAGTATTGAATCCAAACTTACATATTGCATATACAACAGTTGCTCCAATAAATATAACAGTAGCTGGAATTAATGCAGAGAATGCATTAACAACACCGCTTGGAACACCTTCTGGCATTTTAATTGTAATATTTCTCTTTATCATTGCACAATAAACAGATGAAACAACTAAACTTACTATGATTGCTGTAATCATACCTGCACCACCAACCCATGCTGATGGAATAACTCCTCCAACTTGAACTGCTGTCTTTGAACCTTCTGGTGTAAACATAACAAAGTTATTAGTTACTGTTAAGAATACACTTAATGAAATTACTGCTGGTGAAAAAGGTTCAACCCCTTCATTTTTACAGTAGATATAAGCCATACCCATAACTGCTACTATTGCCATAATATTCATTGTAGATCCTTGTAATTTAAATAATGGATCATTCCAAGCTGCTCCAAAAGTTGAAGCCATGAAATCTGTAAATCCTTTAACTGGGAAACAAGCAATTAATAAGAAAATAGATCCGACGATATTCAATGGTAAAGTAAATAACATACCATCTTTTAACGCTTGAACACCTTTAAGATTAACGAATTTCATTACCGCTGGAACTACTTTTTCGTTTAGTGTTTGGTTGAATGACATAATAATTTCCCCCTTATAATTAAATTATGATTATAATATGAATAATTACAAATAAAAATTTGCTATTATTACCTTTTTATTAACTTTCGTGATTCTTTGAATTTTCATCTTTATATCACTTCAGTTTATGAATTAATTTATCCTAGATGTAGAGGTTTTCCTTAGTGTTAGTGAAATACATTGTTACTATTATTTCACCAAATTATCTATAAGTTATGTGGTTTCTAAAACATTTATTATATTGCTTACTTACTCACAACTTACATTAATTTTATTTATTAGCTAATTTTAATGCTAATTCTAAAACCTTAGCTCCATTCATCATTCCATAATCAACCATTGGTATTACTTCTACTGGAATTCCTTTTGGTTCACACAATTTTTTTGCTTTTCCTAAAGTATAAGCAACTTGTGGTCCTAGTAGTGCAACATCCATAGTAGTTAGATGTTGATCCATTTGAGATTCTGGATATGCTACAATTTCAGCTTCTACCCCTTTGACTTTAGCTGCATCCTTCATTTTACTAACCAAAACACTTGTTGACATTCCTGATGCACAGAATAATTTAATTTTTACCATAATATTTTCCTCCTTAAATTACAACAAATTCTTAAAATATATATTAAAATTTATTTTTAATAACGTATTTATACCTTGAATAAATACTATTTAATATTGCTTTTATTTTAATGTGTTTATAACTTTTCTCAATTCCATGATTTGTTCAATAAGATTCTTTTCTGATATGGCTGTCATCAGATGATCTTGTGCATGAACAAATAAAAGCGATATTTCTACCTTTTCTCCACCTGCTTCTTTTTGAAGCATTTCTGTTTGAGCATCATGTGCTTTTCCTAGTGCTTCATTTGCTAACTTCATTTCCACTTCAGCATCTTCGTACTTTCCTTCATTCACCATACCAAGAGCCATATAACAGTGATTCTTGCAATCTCCTGCGTTTATTATTATATTCATAATTGCCATTTCTAATTGTTCCATATCTGCATTCCTCCAATTTCTTTTGTTACTGCTTATGCTATTATATAAAGCAAGACACGTGCCAAACACTATTAAACATTAATCTTTTTTCAAAATAATTTAGTAATATTACTTTTTTTATTTTTACTACATAGTTTAGAATCCTTATTATATCAGCAATTCACACTATATATATTAGTCTGATTTTATTTTTATAAACTTTTTTATTTTTTTCTTAATTAAATTTACTATTTTTTATTTTTAAGTAACTGTTTACTTAATTCCTTTAGTGTTTTATAATTTATATACAGTGTTTAGGTTTTCACAAAACTATATTTAAACACTATATTAATGATGTTAAACTCTCTTAATAAAATTGTTATATTATTTCGAATATAGTGTATTAACGTTTTAATATGTAAATAATGTTTATAAATTGTGTAAGGAGGATATTTAATGACAAAAAAAGATTTGGTTTATCAAAAACTTCTTCAATTGGAATTCTCTGAAGGTATAGATACTAAAACCCTAGCATCACTAGTTGATATGTCTAGAGCAAATTTAAGTCACGAATTAAACGAACTTTGTAAAGAAGGTAAATTATATAAATCATCTGGTAGACCTGTATTATTCTTTCTTTCAGAAAATAAAGTTACCAATAATGAATCTCAATTAGACTTATTGGCTAAAAATAACGTATCCCTAAAAGATTCTGTTGAACAAGCTAAGGCTGCTATACTGTACCCTCCTAAGGGTATGAATTGTTTAATCCTTGGAGGTACTGGTGTTGGAAAATCTATGTTTGCTTCTTTAATGCATAATTATGCTTTAGAGATGAAAGTAAAATCAGAAGATTCTCCATTTATAATATTCAACTGTGCAGACTACAGTAATAACCCTCAATTACTTACTTCTCAACTTTTCGGAGTAAAAAAGGGAGCTTATACGGGAGCTGAAGCTGATAAGGTTGGGTTGATTGAACAAGCTAATGGTGGAATTTTATTCTTAGATGAGATTCATAGACTTCCTCCGGAAGGGCAAGAAGCTCTTTTTGTATTTTTAGATAGTGGAACCTTTAGAAGAATTGGTGATTCCGAATCTAGAACATCAGATGTTTTAATAATTTCAGCTACAACAGAAGATCCAAATTCTGCATTGTTAAATACTTTTACTAGAAGAATCCCTATTGTAATAAATATTCCTTCTCTTAAAGATAGAACTTTAGATGAGAGATTATTTTTAATTAAAAGTTTCTTTAAATATGAAAGTATTCGTTTAAACAATGAAATATATGTATCATTAAATTCACTTAGAGCATTACTTTCTTATGATTGTCCTAATAATATAGGTCAACTAAAAAGCGATGTTCAGCTTCTTTGTGCTAAGGCATATTCAGAATTTTTAACAAATCTAAAACGTGATGTAAGAATTTATAGTGGAATTTTACCTCCTTATATTAAAGAAGGGCTATATAAAGAAAAAGAACACCGAGTTCTATGGAATAAATTAATGAGTGAAGAAATTGAATATTTTAGATTTAATGGGTCTAATGAGGATACTAATCCTATATTTAATAATGGTGATAATACTATTTATGATTTTATAGAAAATAAACTTGAAAAGCTAAAATCCTTAGATATTTCCGATATGGATATTGAAAATATTCTTGAAAAAGACATTGCAAAACATTTTAATAAAAATAATTCTGAAGTATCTGAAGAAATAAATAAGAAAAACTTATTAACTATTGTTGACCAAGATACATTAGACTGTTTTGATAAAATAATAACTTACGCTACCCAAAAGCTTACTATAACTTTTGATAACAATCTATACACAGCTTTTGCTTTGCATATTAACACGTTAATAAATAGAATTAATAGTGACAAAATAATCATAAATACTAATTTAAATAAGATTAAAGAGCTTTATCCATTAGAATTTTCTGTGGCCCTTGAGATAAAAAAAATTATTGAAGATCATATAAAAAAATCAATTCCAGTCGATGAAGCTGGTTATCTTTCTCTATTTTTAATACCAGATAATACTTTTAATGATGTATCTCATGATAAAGTAAAAGTTATTCTTATTGCTCATGGAGAATCTACCGCAACTTCAATGGCTGAGGTTTCAAATAAACTTTTAGGTGAAAATTATGTAATTCCTATAAATGCGTCACTTGATGTTGCTCCATCAAAAGTATTAGACAATCTAAAGATTGGCATAAAAGAAAATCCAACTCAAGCTGGTTATCTTTTATTAGTTGATATGGGTTCTTTAACTACTTTTGCAGATGTTATAAGGAAAGAATTTAAAGTTGAAATTAAAGTAATATCTCTTGTTTCAACTTTACATGTGTTAGAAGCTGCAAGAAAGGCATTAATCGGATCATCTTTAGATGAAATTTATAATGATGTCCTTATGGTTAATTCTTATGTAGAAATACATAAGAATTTAAATAACAAATGTGAAAATGAAAATAAAATATTAATAGTAACTGCATGTTTAACTGGAGAGGGAGCTGCCATTGCTATTAAAAACTTTTTAAGTAGCAATCTTAGAATAGATAATGATTATTTTGAAATTACTTGTCTAAATTGCTTAGATAAAAAATATTTCAAGCAAAAAATAATCAATCTTCAAGAGCAAAATGAAATATTATTTATAGTTTCATCTTTCCCAGTAGATTCATCACTAAAGCAATATACTATGTATGAAGTATTTAATATGAACGTACTAAAAGAACTTCAAACTGCCATAGATACAAAAACTGCTATGCTTAATATCCCTAAAATACTAAAAGAAAATATATGTAACATAGATGGTGTTGATTTATTTAATGATGTAACTAAACTTTTAAATACATTAGAATCTAAGCTTTCTATTACATTATCTGATGAAAATAAGGTTGGTGTAATCCTTCATTTATCTTTCGTTATAGGAAGATTAAGAAATGAAGATAATCCTGCTATTTATCCTGAAAAGGATGAGTATATATCAGAAAATATCAATTTATATAATACAATAAAAGAAAACTTGGTCTTTATAAACAAAAAATATCAAATAGACATAGTAGATGATGAAATATGTTATATAATAAATCTTTTAGTTAATAATTAAATTATGTCTATAATGAAATATCTATACACAAAGTGAAAATTAAGGTTAATTAAATAAACTACCGAAATGAAGGTCATGCATTTATTCGGGTTACTGAGGATTTAGCTGTGAATTTCTATCAGTAGAAGTTGCCCCCATTTATGCATGCTCCCAATTTTCATTGGGACAAGCGTAAATGGAACAACTTCTACTGAAGAAATATCTACAGCTAAATCCTCTGATGTAACGCCTCCATAAAAGCATGACCTCCATTTCTGGTATATACATTTAAGTTATAAGTTTAAATTTCATATCTATATAAATATCAACCGTTGGATGTTTATTTATATTAAGAAATTTGTATTTATAATATGTTAAAAGAAAATTTATCTGACTATCTAATAGATTATTCTATAAAAATTTATTATGTAATCTCTTTCCTATACTTTCAATCATATATAATACTGGTATTTGTGTTGTTATATCACTAATCCCTATTTTTTCTTGTTGAACATAATAGGATATATTAAGATCAGATATTTTGGCTATAGTACAATTTTCACTATTTGTTATACTTACAACTGTGCTTCGTTCTCTTTTTAGATTGCTTACATGATCAATAACAGAATATGTTTCTCCAGAAACTGATATTGCTATTATTACAGAATCTTCATACACTTTATAATTTCTTGGAAAATATGGATCATCTATATACATAGCAAATTTGCCTATTGACGAAAAATATCTAGCTGCATACTTACATAATACTCCAGATGTCCCTGCCCCTATAAATATGACATTGCTTGCCTCTTTTATTAAATCACAAAGAGTATTTAGCTTTTTATCTAATTCACTACTATCCAATTTTTTAAAAAAATCTATTATTATAGAAGTATCATTATTTACTTTATTATTTTCATTTTGTTCAATATTCATCTTTAATTTCACTTTGAATTCTGAGTATCCTTGACAATTAACCTTTTTGCAAAATCTTAATATTGTTGTTGTTGATACATGTGCCTCATCTGCTAATTCTCTAATTCTCATATAAATAACTTTTTCACTATTTTTCATTATGTATCTATATAACGATAATTCTAAATCATTCAAGCTTTGGATAATTTCATAATTAAACATAAATTAAGCAACCTCTTCTTTCACAAATACGTTTACTTAATTATATACTATTTATAAAGTTTTTTTAATGCTAAGTAAAAATTATTAGTATTTTCCTCAATTTTAATATTATTTTATAATAAAGAATTATACTTGCAAAGATAAATGTAACTAAATTAGCTAATAGTACTGGCATATCATTATTGGTATATCCATATATAGCCCAAAGAAATACTCCTAAAACAAACATTGTATACATTCCAAGTGATATGCCTTCTGTATTTTTAGTTTTAATAACTTAAATTGCCTAAAGTTCTTCCCCATTGCTCTCAATTACTTTCTTATACCAATCAAATGATTTTTTCTTACTTCTTCCAAGAGTTCCTTTACCATCATTATCTTTATCAACATAAATGAATCCGTACCTTTTTTTCATTTCACCAGTTCCAAATGATACACAATCAATACATCCCCATGGTGTATAACCCATTAAATCAACACCATCAATTTCAACTGCTTTTTTCATTTCTGCAATATGTTCACCTAAGTAATCAATTCTATAATCATCATTACATGAACCATTTTCTTCTTTCACATCAATTGCTCCAAATCCATTTTCAACAATAAATAATGGTTTTTCATAACGTTCATATAATGAGTTTAAACCATAACGCAGGCCAACTGGATCAATCTGCCATCCCCAATCACTTGTTTTTACATATGGATTTTTAACTGCTTTTGAATATCCTGACATTCCATCTCCAACAAATTCATTATCAGATTTTACTGTTGCTGACATGTAGTAACTAAATCCAATATAGTCAACACACCCTTCTTTTAAGATTTGGGCATCTCCTTCTTCCATGTTGATGTTGATTCCTTTTCTTTGCCAATTCTTAAGTGCATAACTTGGGTAATATCCTCTGCAATGAACATCTCCATAAAGATATCTTTCATGCATTGCTTCTACAGCAAGCATAATATCATCTGGATTGCAAGAGTACGGATAAACTGGTACATATGCAAGCATACATCCAATTTTGAAATCTGGATTTATTTCATGACCGCGTTTAACAACTAATGCGCTAGCTACAAGTTCATTATGTACAGCTTGATATGTTACTTCTTCTCTATTTTCCCCTTCTTTAAATACAATTCCTGAACAAGTAAATGCAAATAAATCATATTCTGTCTCTGCTTGATTGTTGATTTCATTAAATGTCATCCAATATTTAACTTTATTTTTATAGCGTTTCATAACAACTGTAGAATATCTAACAAAGAATTCAATAACTTTACGGCTTCTAAAACCACCATAATTTTCAACTATCCCATAAGGTATTTCAAAGTGTGATAATGTAACTACAGGTTCAATTCCATACTTAAGCATTTCATCAAACATATCATCATAGAATTTCAAACCTTCTTCATTTGGTTCAAGTTCATCCCCATTTGGAAAAATTCTAGACCATGCTATTGAAGTTCTAAAACATTTGAATCCCATTTCTGCAAATAATTTAATATCATCCTTATATCTATGGTAAAAATCAACTGCTTCATGATTAGGATAATTTAATCCTTCAATTACTCCATCTGTAATTTGTCTTTGAACTCCATGTGCTCCAGCTGTCATCACATCAGCAGTACTTGGCCCTTTACCACTTTCATTCCATCCACCTTCTACTTGATGAGCGGCAACAGCTCCACCCCATAAAAAATCTTTATTAAAAGCCATCTTTAAAATTCCTCCTTAAATTTGCATCATAGTGTACTTGTTTTATTTATATAATTTTTATGCAGCAAAATTTCTCTCTAATTTTGCTGCATAATCCCTAAATTCTAAAATTCTTAATTTTTAATTTTCGTATATTCTAAAGTTCTTCCCCATTACTCTTTATTACGTTTTTATACCAGAAGAAGCTCTTCTTTCTTATTCTTCTTAAATCTTTAAGGTCAAATTCATCTCTATTTACATATATGAATCCGTATCTCTTTTTGAATCCTTGATGTGTACTTATAAGATCTATAGCTGACCATGGGCAATATCCAATTAAATCTACACCATCAGTTATTGCAAGTTTTGCTTGTTCTATGTGTTTTCTTAAATAATCGATTCTATAATCATCATTTATAGTGTCTTCTTCTTCAACTTTATCATAAGCTCCCAATCCATTTTCAGTGATTATTACTGGCAATGCATATCTTTCATATACTTCTCTTAAAGTATTTCTAAAGCCTATCGGATCAATTTCCCATCCAAATTCAGTTTTTTCTAGATTAGAATTAGAAGCACCTTTATAAACACCTAAATCACCTACTGCAATTTGTTGATCCCCACCTTGAGTTGATACTTCAATATCATCAATCTTACTTTCAGCTGCTGTTCCTGTACAATAATAATTAAATGCTATAAAGTCAGGATTCCCACCTTTTAATATTTCCATATCTCCATTTTCAATTGTAGGTTCAATGCCTTTTTCAACCATGTAACTCCAAGCTATTGGATTATATCTGCCATATACAGCCATATCTAAGTATAACCAATTTCTTATTGAAGATTGATTGTTAGCTGCTAGTATGTCTTCTGGTTTTGAGCTTGCTGGATATATTGAGCTTATGTTTGGAGCTGGTCCAATTTTGCCTTTTGGACACATTTCATGGCATAATTTCATTGTTTGTGCTTGAGCCAACATCATATGATGATTTTGTTTATACAATTCTTTTTCAAGATTTTCTGCTCCTGGATTAACAGTTCCAATTGCACCACCATGAAGTATCATCATATTTTGCTCATTTATTGTAAGCCAGTACTTAACTTTATCTCCAAAATTCTCAAATAATACTTTTGCATAATTTACGAATGCATCTGCGGTCTCCCTATTAGACCAACCACCATTTTGTTGAAGTGCATCAGGTAAATCAAAGTGATACATAGTAACTAATGGTTCTATTCCATATGATAATAATTCATCAATCAAATTATTATAAAATTGAATTCCTTTAGGATTTACTTCTCCTACACCATTTGGAATTATTCTTGTCCAAGCTATTGAAAAACGATAAGTTTTAAATCCCATTTCAGCAAATAATGCAACATCTTCCTTATAATGATGATAGTTATCACTAGAAACATTAAAATCTGGTGTACCTGGGATTGGCTCTTTTGTATCTTGAACTGATAAACCCTTTCCATCTTCATTATAAGCTCCCTCTACTTGGTAAGCTGATGTTGAAGCTCCCCATAAAAAGTCCTTAGGAAAATCTTTTAAATTCTTGTGAAACATATAAACCCCTCCATTGTATATTATTTTTTCTCAATTCCCCTTAATTTTATTTAAATCAATTGTATATTAAATTTAATTAATAAACACATTTCTTCTTTAATTTTAATATATCATATTTTAATTCAGATTTGTTTTATTGGAGGCATTTAGGAACACATGCTACTTTTTAGGTATTTGTTTTTTATAAAAACAGGTTGTTTTTCACTTATTCTACTACAACGATGTTTAAAATTGTTTGTTTTTTGAGCTTCTTAAAAATTCAATTCTAGTCTGTCCATTATCAATAAAATATTTAGTTGCTCTGTAAGAACCACTTACGTTATTAATTAAAATGTAATCATAACTTTTATTTCCAAAATAGCTATCTAATACAACTATGGAATATCTATATTTTCACAGTTGTCAAATAAAGTACTCATTTATAGTTTTTATTTATTTTCATTACGTTGTTGAAATGCCATCTTTGCTTGCAAATTACGTTAGAATTGATCAATAATTACATTTTATAATTAAATATATTCTATTTTTCTTTTGCAAAAAATGGAGTTGTTGCAAAACGGTTGTTTATTAAGATATTTGTATAAAATATCTGCTATTTCATATTCATTATGCAAAAGGGACTGTGTATAATGAATTTTTATTCATTATGCAACAGCCCCATTCTTATAATTTAATCAAAAAACCTTTAAACAAAATTTTGAAACTATTTCATTATGTAATATTGGTTTATTTATATATATTCCTACATTTTTAGTATAATAAATTACTACAAATTAAAAACTTTATATATAGCCTTCGCAACTCCAGCATTATCATTTGTATCTGTTATATATTTCGCTATTTTTTTTATTTGTGGGATAGCATTTTCCATAGCAAAAGATACTGGAAATTCAGTGAACATTGAATAATCATTAAAACTATCTCCAATAACCATGACTTCATCTCTTCTTATCCCCATTTGTTCTGCAACCTTGGCTAATATAAGTCCTTTTTGTGCTTCCTTATTATTTATCTCTATATTTTTAGTGAAAGTTGAAGAAATAGCAAGCCTCTCTATGGCTTCTAATTTTCTTTTTACTTTTACAGTGGTTTGTTCATCATTATAAAAGGCTACAAATTTTCCAATTTTAATATCACTCTTTAAAAATTTATCAATATCTTTAATATACTTTAAATCTAAAAAATGTGGATGTGTTTCTGCATATTTTATAGCTTCTTCAAAACTTGTTTTTGGATTAAAAGCTTTAATCCTATATGCAACTTCAGTTAATGCTTCTTTCTTAGTATTAACACTATATAATCCTTGATTAGTATAAATTTCAGCTACAATATTTTCTTTTATTATCATATCTATAATTTGACTTGCTTCTTTTCTGTCAATATAAATTCCTTCTAAGACTTTTCCTTCTTCGTCTATATATTCTCCACCATTTAAAACTATACATTGACACTTTAAATCATTTTCATCAATTAATGGTTTAACATCTTCAAATCTTCTACCAGTAGCAATTGTAAATTTTATTCCCATTGATTCAGCTTTTTTTATAGCTTCTAAATTCTCTTTTGATATTTTATGATTACTGTTAAGTAATGTTCCATCCATATCTGATGCAATAAGTTTTATCATCTTTAATTCCTCCATATTAACTCACTTGTTGTCTAATATATAGATAACCAAATTTATATTTATGAATTTAACGAGTTTATTTCTTCATTCAATTATACTTATACTTTTAACATATATATTTTTATTATATACCATAATAATAAAAAATAAGTGACTGTTTCAAAATAGAAATCTAATATATTTTATTTCTTCCTATATACTATTTAAAATTCATACTAAGTGTTTTAAAAAAATGTTGTTTTGAGTTCTTAATTTAAAGCCTCCATCTTTATTTACGCACCCTTGTGCGAGCCTATTTTTTATTCTTATAAAATTCTCTTTCTTTCATTATTTTATAATATGTATTTTCTAAAAAAATTCATTAATATTAATTTATTCTGTAGTTTAAACAATTACAAATAAGTTATCTTTGCACACTCTGAATTTTATTTTTCAGAACTTATATATAATTTTTTCATCCTTTTATATTACTATATTTTTAATTATTATCTAATATTTTATATTTTTAATTTCTATCCAATACTCTGAATTTTGAATTTCTATCCAATACTCTGAATTTTGAATTTCTATCCAATACTCTGAATTTTCAATTATTATCTGATATCCTGTATTTTTAGTTCTTATGCCCCTATTTCTTTTATTCTTATAAATCTGTTTCCAAAAGATAAATACGATATTATATCCATATAATCAATCATTCTATCCAAATTAAATAGTATAAAAAGTGAAAGATATTCCTCTAAGTACTTTGTAGCAATTCCTTTGAAAGTGCTAATCCATTTCATTAAATTCATCATAATATATCCTACCCTATCATCTTCTTTTCTTTCTTTTACTATTTTTTTGTTATGTTCTTTTGCTTTTATAGCAATATATCTATCATTATACGCAACAATATGCGATTCTTTAGGGATTTTTGAATATATTTTTTCATCAAAGATTCTCCAATCCCAAAAGTCCTTGAATATTGGCATGACAAGCATTGAATCTTCATCCCCTTTTGCTGCTATAATCCAGATATTGCTTCTTCTCTTTTTTGTTATATTTCTGCAGCCTTTAAAATTTTCTATTATTATAGTTTTATTAATATGGACATCTCCGTGTAATTTATTTGGCATGATATCTAGTTTTAACCCATGTAAAATTTTATGTCTCCAATAAAATGCTGTTGCTAAATTTATATGTAATTTCTTAGCACAAAATCTTAATGATTTCTTTTTTATCATTAATTCAATAAATTCTATCCACTTATTTAGATCCTTCTTCGAATAACTCCATAGTGATTTTGTAGTATTAGAAAAAGTTTTCCCACATTCTTTACATTTGTATCTTTGTATTTCCTTATATGAGCCATGTTTAATGTATTTTTTTGCACCACAAATTGGACAACTTTCAATCTTCTTATTTTTATAAATGTTTTCTTTTAAAAAATTATTTATATGCTCTCTTAATATCTTCGAATTTATCTTTTTTTGTATCAAAAAAGTTCACCTCTTGCCTCTTTTTGTTTTCCATTAATATACATATTGTAAGTAAGTATATACGTAATAATTGCAATATATCTTAACTCCTTTTAATACTTACCATATAATTCAATTTCTAAACATATTAACAACATTTATTTAAAACACTAACTACGGAAATAAACATTAATATATATTTGTACATTATTCCTAATCTTCTTACTTATAACGTTAAGTTATTTATACAGTTTCAATTGTTATAACTGGTCTATAGTGTAAAAATGGGCTGTTGAAAAATAATCTTTCAACAGCCCATTCATTATTCTCTATAATTTTACATTTATATTTTAAATTCAGTCTCTATATAATTTTACATTTATACTTTAAATTCAGTCTTTATACAGTCTGTATTTAAAGCTCTTCACCATTGCTTTCAATTACTTTCTTATACCAATAGAAACTCTTCTTTCTTGATCTGCTCATATCGCCATTCCCATCATTATCTTTGTTAACATAAATGAATCCATATCTCTTTTTCATTTCGCCTGTTGATGCACTAACTAAATCTATGCATCCCCAAGGTGTGTATCCTATTAACTCTACTCCATCTTCTACAGCTTCTTTCATCTCTCTTATATGATCTCTCAAATAATCAATTCTATAATCATCATTAATTGAACCATCTTCCTTAACTTCATCCACAGCACCTAATCCATTTTCCACAACCATTAGTGGGATTTCATATCTATTGTAGATATTATTTAGTGACCATCTTAACCCCTTAGGATCAATTTGCCATCCCCAATCACTTGCTTTAAGATATGGATTTTTCACTCCTCCAAGTATATTTCCAGAAGTTTTCTCTAATTCTGGATCTGAACTTACACAGTTTGACATATAATAACTAAATGTATAATAATCCACACAGCCTTCCTTTAGAATCTGTTCATCATTCTTTTCCATTTTGATTTCAATATTATTATCTCTAAAATATCTCTTTGCAAAACCTGGATAAGCTCCTCTAACATGTACATCTGAGCATAAGAAATTATTTATATTATCCTTTTCTTGAGCTAATAATACATCTTCAGGATTGCAAGTTAAAGGGTATGCTGTCATATAAGCAATCATGCAGCCTATTTTGAAATCTTTATTTATTTCATGACCTAATTTAACCGCTTTTGCACTTGCTATAAATTGATGATGAAGGGCTTGGAATCTCAATTGTTTCATTTCATCATTTTCTTTATTAAATGAAAATTCACCTCCACTTGGCATAATTCCCCCGCCCATGAATGCACCAAATGGCATTGTAAGACAATTTATTTCATTAAAAGTCAACCAATATTTTACTACATCTCTATATCTTTTAAATATTGTTTCGCAATATCTAACATAACAATCAATAACTTCTCTACCAGCCCATCCATTGTACTTTTTAGTTAATCCAAAAGGTGCTTCATAGTGAGAAATTGTAACTAATGGCTCAATATTATATTTTTTAAGTTCTAAAAAAACATCATCATAGAATTTTAAACCTTCTTCATTTGGCTCTAATTCATCACCATTAGGGAATATTCTAGTCCATGAAAGCGATAGTCTAAAGGTCTTAAATCCCATTTCTGCAAATAACTTTATATCTTCTTTATAATGATGATAAAAATCTATTGCTTCATGACTTGGATAGTATGTTCTGTCTTCTATTTCTTTAGTTATTCTTCTTGGGGTTGTATGTGTGCCACCTGTCATAACATCAGCAGTACTAAGTCCTTTTCCACCTTCTCTATATCCACCTTCAAATTGGTTTGCAGCTGTTGCTCCGCCCCATAAAAAGTCCTTTGGAAATCCTTCAAATTTATTATTACCCATTTTTATTCCTCCCTTATTCTTAATTAGCAATTCACAGTGTACATTTAAGTAACCCTTTACTCGAAGATAGCATAGAAAATAAATAATTACTTTGGTTTTTCTGTTTTAGTGACACATTCTACCTTTTAGTTATTTGTTTTTTTATAAAACAAGTTGTTTCCCATATTAAGATGTTAATAAGTGAACCCAGTATTTCTTTTGCATATATGCATTTAGAAATACTGGGTTTAACTAATTATATCTTTATTAAATAGTTGTATTTTTTATTAATAATTATTATGCTTGCACATTATTTGTTTCTTGTACATTTTGTGCTGCTTGTTCATTCTTAAAGTTTATATTATCTTGTCTCTTAAAGAATGGAAGATAAATAAATATTGATAATGCTAAAACTACGATTTGTAATATAGCTGTTCTAACTCCACCTACTAAAAGTCCTGAAATTGGCGCTGGAGTTGTCCATGGAACCATTACTCCACCAAATGGAGGTACTATTCCTGTTGCAATTGCAAAATAAGTTATTATACCTGATAATGTTGGCGCAACTATAAATGGTATTGCCATAAATGGGTTCATTACAATTGGTGTTCCAAATGTAATTGGTTCATTTATATTGAATATTCCTGGTACTAAAGCTAATTTACCTAATTGTTTACATTGTGCTGATTTTGCAAAGAATAACATACATATTACAAGTCCTATTGTCATTCCTGAGCCTGTTACTGTCATAAATTGATCTAAGAATTGTTGTGTTACTATGTGTGCTCCATTTGCTATTGTTAATTCTTTTCCACTTGTAACTATAGCTGCATTATCTAATGTATTTGATTGTAATATTCCTGACATTATTCCACTTACAATGGTTGCACCATGAACACCAAACCACCATAAGAAAGGAATCATAAATCCCATAACTAAAACTCCACCTAATGAATCTGTCATTCCTTGTAATGGTGTTTGAAGAATCTTGTATATCCATTCAATAAATGTTGTTTGCATTCCAAATTTAAATATACTATAAAGTACAGTTGCACCCAAAATTATAACTGCTGCTGGTATTAATGCTGCAAATGAAGTTGCAACTCCTTGTGGTACACCAGCTGGCATTTTTATTGTAATTTTTCTCTTCATAAACCATGAATACACTGCACCGACTACTAATCCTATAATAATTGCTGTAACCATGCCTTTTCCGCCAGTCCATGCTGTTGGTATAACATCACCTACCACTTCTCCGCTTTTAGTTGTTACAGAAGACGTAGTTGTTACCAAGAATACTACAAAAGATATTACGCCTGCGGATAGTGGTTCATATCCTTCATTTTGAGCATAAATATATGCTATTCCTATTGTTGTAATTAATGCTATTACATTGAATGTTGCTCCAAATGCTTTCCATAATGGATCTGTCCATCCTGCACCAAATATATTAGCTATTGCATCATTTAAAGGTTGATAAGGTATTTGAGCAAGTAATAAGAATAATGAACCTATCATTGTTAAAGGTAATGTGTATAAAATTCCGTCTTTTAAAGCAATAACACCCTTCAAGTTAACAAATTTCATAACGACTGGTATTACTTTTTCATTTAAAGTTGTTTCGAATGATGACATAATATAATTCCCCCTCATACAATAAATTATGTGATATTATATTTAGTTTAATAATTACAAATGTATCAGATTTGTAATTATTACTTTAAAGTCACAAATTTCCATGTGATTTCATCATTAACATATACATTAAACCACATGGAAATTTCATAACTAATACTAACACTTCTAATTAAAAGCTTTTTACGCTTTCATTTATTATCTTCTTGTACCAAGAAACTGATAATTTTGTTTTATTCTTTTTCAGCTAGCTTCAATGCAAAATCTAATACCTTTGCTCCGTTCATCATTCCATAATCAACCATAGGTATCACAGCAACTGGAATTCCTTTTGGTTCACATATTTTTTTTGCTTTTGCTATTGTATATCCAACTTGTGGTCCCAGTAGCGCAACGTTTACATTTTCTAGATGCTTATCCATTTGACCTTCTGGGAATGCTTCAATATCTACTTCTATTCCTTTAGCTTTAGCTGCATCTTTCATTTTACTAACCAAAAGGCTTGTTGACATTCCTGCTGCGCAAAATAATCTAATTTTTATCATAATTTATTCCTCCTTGTATTCACAATAATTTTTTTATAATAAAATTTCATTTTTATTTAACCAAAGTATTCACAATTTTTCTTAGTTCAATTATTTGCTCAATTAAATTCTTTTCTGTTATTGCTGTCATTAAGTGATCTTGTGCATGTACAAATAAAACTGACATTTCTACTTTCTCGCCATTGGCTTCTTTATGAAGAAACATTGTTTGTCCATCATGAGCTTTTCCCAATGCATCATTTGCTAATTCTAATTCCTTATCAGCTTCTTCATATTTTCCTTCATTTACATTATTAAGAGCCATGTATGCATGATTTTTGCAATCTCCAGCGTTAATTATAATATTCATTATTGCCATTTCAAATTCGTCCATATTAAATACCTCACTTCTAATTATTAAAATATTATTATTTTATTTTTAGGTTATACTAATTTACCTTCTACGATTCCTATTACATGTTTAAAGCATACTCTAATACTTTCTTTCCATTCATCATTCCATAGTCTACACTGTCTATTATTGAAATTTTTATTCCCTTATCAGCATACTTTTTTTTAAATTTATCTAATAAATATCCCACTTGCGGTCCTAGTAATAATATATCTGTATCATTTTCATATTCTCTAAATTTAGCTTCTGCTGTAGCTCTTATTTCTACTTCTATTCCTTTATTTTTAGCTACCTCTTCCATGTTTGAGAGTAACATACTTGTTGACATTCCTAATCCACAAATTAATGTGATTTTTTTCATCATAATTTTCCTTTCTTAATTAATAATTCAATTACTATTGTTTCCATTCCTACAGTTTCTCCAATCTTTATCCACTTGTTTTATTAGTTTTGTTTTAATTTTGTTATACTTATATATGAAGCAATAATCATGCCAACTTTAAGATTGAAATAAATTAATATACTTAAGAAGCTTAGCCAAGTATTTTCAATACTTTCTAGAAAAAATAAAGGCTTTTAAAAAGCATAAATGTGTTTTACTTTTTAAAAACCTTTCAAAACACATTATCAATGTGTTTTATTATTTGTATATTAAAATAAATATTAATATATATTTATATTTTAGTATTGAAAAAATTCATCAAACAACATATTTCATCATCTGAAATAATAATTGAATACTTAGTATTTATAGATGCACATGCATTCTTAACTATTCTATATAAATTAAAGTTGTTTTTTATATAATCTTCTTTTTCTTCAAATTCATCTATGATTTCTTTATCCTTAAGCCTATCTATCATACAAGCTACATGAAAAGTAATACCAATAAGAATATTAGTACTTATATTCACATCTAAAGCTTCAGTAACAGTTGTATTAAACTTTTTTATGTCTTTTAACACCGTTATTCCATCAATATTCTTTAATTGACGATCTAATGTTTCTGCCATCTTTACATATGTTTTTTCTACATCGATAAGTTTTTGAATATCCTCAGTACAAGTCCCTTCCATAATATCATCTAACATAAATTGTGGATAATTTATATCTAATTCAAATGGACCGGCAAAGCAAATCAGTATATATTTTCTTTTTAGTTTTTCTATTCTCTCATAGATATTTTCCTTTCCTATAAAATTTAATGGAATTATTTCTATTAAATTTTTATCAAACGTTAAGTTTCTTTCTAGCAAGCCTTTTATTGTTTTAGCTCCACCCTCACCAGTCGTGCACACTGTTACTATTGCTAACTTTCTCTCTTCCTCCTCTGGTTTATAATCTAAAACATCATTATCATATAAGTTATTAACTTCTAAAGTTTCTCTATATATTTCATCTAAAGAATATCCAATCATGGACTTTCTAGTTGCTTCTAGCGCATGAAGAGTACTAGCTAATGGTATTGTTCTAGTTTTTACACTGAATGAAATCTCTATTTCTTTTCCAAATGTTGTAAGGGAACCCATATCTACTAAAAATAATATATCTGATTTTATTTTATGATCTCTTATATATTCTTTAGTCTTTTCCAATATATTTTTAGGTTTTTCTTCTATAGGTGCATTAATCCCAATAACATTTTTTGTTCCAAGAAGACCATTAACAGCATCTGCCATTGAGGTTGCTGTACTTACACCATGAGCTATTATTATTACTCTAACATCATTTTGTTTGTGTTTTAAATTTTCATAATTATAGCTTAAAAACATAGCTATAAAACCAGCTTCATCAATTGGCATATCTATGTCAAGTTTTCTATCTATTATCTTTAAAGCATCCAATGCTACGTTGAATTCCTTTTTATATTCTTCTCTTATACTATTTAATTTAGGATTCACAATCTTCCTATTTCTTCGTATTCTATCTATTGAATTACTAATATGAACTGCTAGCCCATAATAAATTTTTTTATCTAACTTTATTGTAAGTTCATCTTCGCAAAATATAATAACTTCTTCTATTACCTTCATAACATCATCTTCTACAATATTTTTTATATTTGTCACATCAACTTTATCGCTAAAAGTATTCATATATTTCTTGAAGTAGTCTCCTATATCTCTTTCTATTTCTTCTTCAAGTTTGATGCCATTTATTCCCTCTCTCTTAAGCTCTCTCGTTCTTAAATCTAGCATTTCATAAATATTTTCATCATTTGTACGTTCTTCAAATATTATTCCTTTCTCATCCTTATCAAATATGCAATATCTTTTATTTATATCAATAAGCTTATTCCAAAGCTTTCTATGTTCTGTTTCCTTATAAAGACCTTCCCTAATATATGATGGTAAATCCAAGCTACTCATTTTTATCTCATCTTTTCTATTGGATAATAAATCTGCATATGATTTAGCGCAAGCAAGTTGTATATCAGCTCTCAACTGACCCACATTATTTTCACAATTATAAGACAAAAATGCTTTTATAGAATTCATAGATACTTTAATACTTTGTCCAAGTCTTCCTGACTCTTCCATCATAAATTGTTTTATAAGATTGAATCTTTCCTCCATGCCTCTATCTTTTAAGGTTGGTATTGTTATTACCATAGGAATTCTTCGTGTAAAAGTTTTAAGTAAAGCTGTATCTGGATTTTCAGTAGTTGCTGTTATTATAAGCACTTTTGCATGCCTCTCACTTTCTGTTTCTCCAAGTCTTCTATATGCACCCTTGTCCATAAAAGTGAAAAACATTTCTTGCCCCTCTGCGGGCAATCTATGTACTTCATCTAAAAATAAAATCCCACCATCTGCTTTTTCTAATAACCCGACTTTATCAACCTCAGCACCTGTATATGTTCCTTTTTTAACTCCGAATAATTGTCCTAGCAGTAGTTGAGGATTATTGGCATAATCTGCACAATTAAATGTTATAAATGGACTTTCTAAATCCTTCATTTCCATTTCAACAGCATATTTGTGTATTAAAGAAGCAAAGGTTGATTTACCAACTCCAGTTTCACCAAGTAATAATATATTCATTCCATTAGGTGGATATAATATAGCCGCTTTTGCTTGCTCGACAGCTGAATATAAGCTTGGATTTGACTCTGAAAATTTATTTATAATTGATACATTTGAGACAACGTTTTCTTTAATTACAGGTATGAATAATGTTGGTTTCCCCTTTATCTTAATAGCTTTTCCGTCTATTACTAACTTATTTAAATCATTACTTACATTTGCTCTATTAAGGTTCAATTCTTCAGCTATATAAGATGCTGAAATTCCTTCTTTATTAAATTTCACTAATTCTTTAAGTTTTGTAAATATTAAATCAATTCTCCTTATCAACTAATTCTGCCCCCTTATCCATTTACTTTCATAATAAATGCTCAGATTTAAAATTGAACTTATACTTGAAACATATATATTTATATGGTAAATACTCTTTTTTTAGTATTTTATTATAGATTTTAGCTCAAGGTATTTCTTCTAACTAGAATATTACCATATTAAGAAAAATTTATCTATTCTCATATGAATAATGATACTAATACGGTATTTGAATTGATTTTTTATCCAATACTTTATTAGTAAACAAAAAATAACTTACAGAACTGATCTATAATCACCTCTATAAGTTATTTTTTTATCTCTATTCCTTAAATATTTTCAAAGACGCAATAATTATCTTTCCCTTTACTTTTAGCCAAATATACTGCTTTATCTGCATTTATAAAGAGTTCCTCAAATGATTTTCCATGTTCAGGATACTTAGCAATTCCTATGCTTCCTGATACTTTGTAATCTGAACTTTCTCCAATGAATTTTTTTCTAAAACCTTTCAATAAATCATCAGCTTTTTTATACAGAAATTCTTCTGAAGAAATATTCTTTAAATATACAACAAATTCATCTCCACCTATTCTACCAACAATAGCATTTTCATTAAACACTTCTGAAATCATTAAAGAAATTCCTGTCAAAACGGAGTCTCCAGCTAGATGTCCTAAATTATCATTAATAGCCTTAAAATTATCAACATCTATCATAAATAATGCACCATTAACATTTAAACCTTGATCTTTAATATATGCCTCAATCATGCTGTTCGTACTTCCTTTATTATATATACCAGTCAAACTATCTCTTTGTGCTTTGAATAAAAGTTCTTCAGTTTCTACCTTTTCTTTATCAATATTAATTATTGCACCCATAGCCTTGAATATATTTCCATCTCCATCGAACATGGCAGTTATTCTTATTTTACACCAAATATATTTATCATTGTCTTTTTTAAGTCTAATTTCAGTTTCTTGATATGTGTCTCCATTTATAACACCATTTATAATTTCCCCTAGTTTTTTAATATCCTCTTTATAAATATAATTAGTTTGATATATTTTCTTACTAATATCAAATATAGTTGAATCGTAATTAAATTTGTTTTCCCAATTTCCAGAATAGTTAATAGTATCTTCATTAATATTCCATTCAAAAATTATATCTTCTGTTTGAGACATAACTATACGATAACGTTCTTCGCTTAATCTAAGTTCCTCCTGTGTTATTTTAGATTTAGTTATATTTATTACTACACTATAAATAAATGCATTTCCATCTCTAGTTTCAGTTGTTTTCCCATTATCTAATAACCATATAACACTTCCATCTTTTCGTTTAAGTCTATATTCTACAGTGTATTTATTACCGTCCCTTAATTGTTCTTTAATTTCTGTTGCTACTCTTTCACGATCATTTTCGCAAATTAAATCAAATAATTTTTTATTATAAATTTCTTTAAAGTCACGGTTTTCATATCCTAAAAGATTTAAGCAACCTCCACTTATAAAATCTAAAAATAATTCTTCATTTTCTATTCTACAACGATAAACACCACCTGGTATATTAGATGTTAAAGATTGTAAATCTCTGTTTTTTTCTTCAATATACTTTTTGTTTTTTTCTACAGTATCTATTAAATCGTTAAAAGCTGTAGCTATTTCTCCAAATTCATTATCCTTATTATATATAAATCTATCTTTAAAATTACCTTGTTTTATTTTCCTTATAACTTCTAACAACTTATATATTGGTTTTGAAAAATAATTGATTGTAAATGTATAAGAAGCTATTATAATGATCAAAACAAATATTAAAAAGCCAATTATATTCCTTATAATCTTATCAATAGGAGCCTTAAATTCAGACCATTCAACCTCATTTAATACCACCCATCCAGTATTTTTAATAGTAGAATAATACCCTATTTTTTCATTACCATTTATTGTATACTCTATTAACCCATTTGGGCTACTCTGAAAATCTATTTTTTTCCATTGTTCATATAAATTATTAGATGTATTAATATTATTAATACTGTTGCTCAAATTCTCACTATTACTAACTGCAGCTTTGCCATTAGAATCTGCTATTACCATTTTTCCACTTTGAAAATAATTCATATTGTTTAGAACATTTTTAAAATAGTTCATATTTATTACATTAATTATAGATCCTTGATACTGATTTCCAAAAAATATTGGTTTTGCTATTATAGCACTTTTAATTCCCCCATTAAAATCTTCTTGTTCTATAATATTTGTTATAACTAATTGATTGTTTTTAAGCTTTTGGATGTCCTTACTAGAAAGTATAATTTTTGTATTTATAGATTCATTATCACTAGATGCAATTATAATTCCATCGTTGTTAATTAGTAATTCTATACTCAAATAAAATTGTTCATTTGTTCTTTCAGTAAAAATTTCATTTAATACATTTCTATTGCTTTTTTTGTTTTCAATGTTTATTTTATTATTTGAATCAAGTAGTAAATCTTTTACTGCTGGTATATTAGCAGTAATCTTAATATTGCTTACGTTTTCATCAAAGAAATATTCTAAATGGGTTGATTGGTGATTAGCTTCTGTTATAACATTTTGCTTAATAATTTCCATACTTTTAGCATTAAAATTTGCAATACACATACTTGTCGAAATAATCACGGGAACTATCCCTAATATTATAGAAAAAAGTACAAATTTCTTTCTTATATTCATTTTTCCCCTCCTATAACCACTAATATACAAATTATATATTAATTTTACCAAACTTTTTAATTATTATATATATATATTTGTAATTAAAACGAAAATTCTACAATTTAATCAAAACTTTATAAAAAAAAGTATTAAATAAGCTATTTCTAAAATAACTTATTTAATACTTTTATCTTGATTTACTCATTTTTTAAATAACAAGTATTTATGCGTTAATATTACTCAATTTCTGCGAGCATTGTTGCTTCAATTTTTTCTTCTTTTGGTGATTTTGCCGTTGCTTCAATTTCTTCTTCTGGTGCTTTTGCCACATAATAAACTCCAACCATAACCATTATACTACATATGATTGTCTTTAAGCTTAATTGAGTTCCATTAATTAAAATATCAAATGCGATTGAAAAAACAACATATGTTATATTTAAACTCATAGCTTTTGTTGCTCCAATTTTATAAATTGATTGGTAATAAAATAAATATGACAATGTTCCTGATAATGCAATTGCTAAAAGCCACCAAACTGCACTTGTTCTTAAAATTTCAAAGCTAAGTCCTATTCCACCTATAATTGGAATTATTAAGAACCCATAAACAAGCCCTGATGTCAATTGTCTTATTTGAAGTGCAAATTCTGCAGATACCTCATCACCCTTCATTCCAATTGCACATATAACACATTCACTACCCCATCCTATTGCACACACTAAAGCAAATATTATTCCTACAATACTAATTCCAGATTCATTTGATGAATATCCCACTATACATATACCTAAAATTGCAACAAATAATCCAGCCCAACCTTTCTTGGTTATCTTTTCTTTCAATAAAAAATATGCTCCAACTGCTCCAACTGCTGGGTATAATGATGATATTATTGCAGTATAAGATGGTCCAATATATTTAACTGAGAGTACATATGCTGTCATTCCAATAGGTCCACCCATAAGTGCTGCTAAAGCAACAAATAATGCACTTTTAGTTTTCATTGATTTAAACAAAGCTCCTAATTGTCTTTTAGATGCAAGATATATAAATGTCCATACTGCTGAAAATGCATCATGAAAAAATGCTGTTATAAATGGTGCTAAAAACACTGCATTTTCTGGTAAGAATGGGCTCATAGCAAGTACTATTACCATTAGAACAGTGTCTATTCCCCATGTTATTGCTGAACCTAATCCAGCAATAACACCTACTTTGTAATTACCGTTGTTATTTTCCATAAAAAATTCCTCCTTTAATATAATACTTGCTCTTGTTGTATTAATTTTAGTTATCTATATTTTGTACATAAAAATATTCACTATACGTATATTTAACATTATTCCGTTCATTTTGCCAAGTTCATTTTGTGAACAAGTTTATATTATCATTGTTCATCGTTCATGGCAATATGTTCAGATAAAAATAAAAATTTTTTTAAATAGTTTTAACTTTTTATAACTCATCTATACATTCTAAAAAAAAAAAAAAAAAAATTTCAAAAAAAAAAAA
>JAKBFR010000089.1 GCA_021837545.1 Bacillota bacterium
TATTAAGTAACTCATAGAAAGTCTTTATTATATTCTTAGTATCAGGAACATGATGCAATACCATAGAATTATAAATAACATCAAATTTCATTTCTATTGAATTTCCACTTAATATATCTAAATGATATGGGAACATGTTATTTACTTTATATTTATCAATTTTTGATTTCAGTATATCAATCATTCCTTTTGAGGAATCAACTAAAGTAATTCTTTCGAATTTATCATAAATATTAAAGCTTACAAGACCAGTTCCACACCCAAACTCCATAGCAGAATAATTTTTATTAATATCAATGGATTTGCTTATTTCCTTTGCGACTATTTTTGCTCTATCAATTCTTTCATCAGTGTCCCAAGTTTTAGCATAATTATCAAAACTCATGGTATATACCTCCCTAAATTTATGTTGGTATTAATTTATCTCCTCCAAATTTTATACAATACTTTAATTTTAAATCTATGGTTTAATTGCTTTCCATATATATCTCCATTGCTTTAATGCTAATTTACCATTAACTAAGCTTTCATTAATCTTAGTTTCAAGTTCTTCTCTATACTCTGATAGTGAATAATCTGGATTTCCTGGTATTGATGAAATAAATTTTGTAAACTCAGTTTCGTTTGGAAAATAAACTATTGTTTCATCAAATACTTCTATTTCAATATTAGAGAATTTGTTTTCCTCTAATCTTTCTTTTACTTTTTCCATTTCCGCACTGTGAATACCAAATATGGTACCTCCTGAACGAAGAATTTCACTATGATTAATAATTGAGGTTGGCCCTCTTCTGACATAAATTAAATCAAATTGTTCATCTTCAAAAGGTAGCTCACCATGTGTCCATGCGTATACAAAGCTAACATTTGGAGCTTTACTTTCTTCCAAAGCTGACTCAGCAATTTTAATCAACTCTTTTGAGTTATCAAATCCAATAATGTTCTTTGCATATCTTCCCATTTTAATAGTAAATTCTCCATGTCCACATCCGGCGTCTAAAACATTACTACAGTTTCCAAGCATTTTTATTAATCGTTCTTCAAAAACGTCTTCACCAGATACCCCTTCAACTGTATATGTAGCATTATTTTTATAACCACCGTTTCTTTTTGCTATCATATCGTACCATTCCATACCCATGTTTTATCCCTCCATGCATCATATTATAAATAATTTTTACATTTTATTTAGATAGGATTATTTACTAAATTACGGCTTATTTCATACCAATTATAACATATATATCAATAATATATATATTAAGAAAATATTGGTTTACAAGCTTTGAATTTATATTTAACATGATACTCAGCTGCAGTTGTTCTAACTGTGCGTTTCTTAGACAAAAAACAAAAGCTTCCCTATGTTTTACCATAAGAGAAGCTTTATCTAGTTTCTCACTCTAAAAATGTAATATTACTAGATTTTCTTTTCCCTTGTTTTCATCATTAAATATTCAGTTATTCCTTCTCTATATAAATTAGGTATAGCACCAACTTCAATGTATCCAATTCTTTCATATAGCATTTTGGCATCTGGATTAAAATCTGCAACTACTAGAAATAATTTTGAATAGTCTTTAAAGCAAATCTCCTCAAAAAACTTTAATAATTTTTTCCCTACTCCATGTTTACGACTTTCTTTCTTTACTGCAACAATATGGAGATATGGAAATGAATGAAATATACCTGCTAAAATAATCCATATGAATCCCTTACAGTTCTGATTATTATCAAGAGCAACGTATATTTCTCCTTTAGTAAATCCTTCTTCTAATGCCCTTCTAGCACTTCCTTCCTTTGAAAAATATCTTATTCCAAGTTCAGAATTTGTTAATGCCTCTTCACAATCATCTATATAATACAAACTTCCCTTTACTATTGTTATTTCCATAAAACACCTCTCACCTTTTAATTCTGTACTGCTTCTAATGTCATTGATACAATCTCAGGTCTATTAAATATCCTCTGAGGGATAATACTATTACCAAGGCCTCTACTTACCACCATAACAGTATTATTTTTCTCATCATTAATATCAGTCAATTCTCTTTTTATTATATCTTCATTCATATAATCTTCAGAATGACTAGATGTATAAAACGCAGGGTCATCAACCCCTAAGATAAGAAGCTTTTCTTTATCTTTTTCATAATACAGCGATTGATTTCTTAAAACTATTACGCCTCTTTCTTTAAGTTTTTTTTCTAGGGATTCAAATTGCCCTGACCAGCCTTCATGATTTCCATTAACATAGTATATTGGTGCTATAGATCTTATTTTATCAATAAAAGCTAAAGCACTTTCCTCATTATACTTTCGCCTATCCACTAAATCACCTGTAATAACTATAATATCAGGCTTTTGTGATTTTATTTTTTTCACTAAAGTATTATTATCTTTATTCTTCCTTTGTTTCACGGATAGGCGCATCTTTACTACTATCACCAAGTATTGCAGATCAAACAGCAGCTCCATCCCACATGTTGGGCCCTCCTTCTTTCCAGGATTGTCTCTTCTGAATCAAAAATTCTCCTTTATCATTAACAATCCAAACATGAACCACAAGATGGTGATCCCCTTCCTTCATAGGATTGCCTCTCTCATGTGTACGTCCAGTTTTTTATCTATATTTATCATAAAGATCCCATAGTTCCATAAGATTTTCCTCCGCAAAGCCAGTTATTCTAGCATTATAACATATTTTTCCTTATAGTTATATTGTCTATAGAAGAATAAAAAAAGTCAGTCAAGGTGTAACTTACTCACCCTAACTGATTCATTTAAAATGACTCTATAATTTTTAATTTTAGTGAACTTCACTGCAACATACTTTTAAATAAATTAAGTTCAATAATATATTATTCTTTTGTAAATTGTATTGCTCCCATAGGACAATATTTTACACACTTACCACATTTAATGCATTTATCTTCAAGAACAACTGGTGCATCAAAGCCTGTTTGTTTTAATGCATTTACTGGACATATTTTCACTGATGGACATGGATGATTTTGTGGACATCTATTTTTGTTTACTTCAAGTTTCATAGCATACACCTCATTAGAATTAATTATACCCCCAGTGGGTATAACAGTATTATATCATATGAGAACTACATGTCAATATCAAATAAGTGATCTTTCGTATTTATACACCTCATTAACAAATCCTTTAATTTGATTTGTTTCTGGAGTATGTCAAAAACAAAGGTATCTTGTTTAATTAATCTTCTTATTAAAACAAAATCTCATGATAAATCCTTTTAAAACAGACTTAATTGTTCTTCTTCATATGGTCCTTTGTACCCCTTTATAATATCCTTCATTTTATATAGTATATTTGCCTTGTCACACTCTTCTTTAAATATTTCCCATAATTCATTTGATCTCTTTGAAGGGCACTCGTAGGAATATCCATATTCCTTAATATATTTTTCAGCAGTACCATAAAATTTTTCATTAACCTTTTCAAGGAAATGCTCTCTTTGATTTTGTCTAAGTGTTACACCAAATGCAGGATAAATAAATCTCGCTCCATTTTCCTTTGCAAGCCTTACAATTTTTAATATGTTCTCATCACTATCTGCAATAAATGGTAATACAGGCATTAATAATATCCCTGTGAAGATTCCCTTAGAAGAAAGCTTATTTACTGCTTCAAATCTTTTAGATGCCACAGCTACATTAGGTTCGAGCTTTTTACAAAGATTATCATCTGCAGTTGTAACTGTAATCTTAATGATGTTAGGTGAATGGCTTTTTATCTCCTGTAAAATATCTATATCCCTTGTTATAAGATCACTTTTTGTAGCTATGGAAATACCAAAATTATATCTATTTATTAGTTCCAAGGCACTTCTAGTAAGCTTGTATTGTGCTTCAAAAGGATTGTATGGATCCGACATTGCTCCGGTTGCAACTATACCTTTTTTACGTTTTGATTTAAGCTCACTATTTAGTATTTCAATAGCATTACCCTTAGCACGGACAATGTCAAAGTCCTCAATATGGTAACATTCACTTCTGGAATCGCAATAAATACATCCATGTGAGCAGCCTTTATATATATTCATATTGTAATTTTTTCCGAACCAATTATCATTACTGCCCCATGAAGATAATATCTGTTTTGCTGGAATAAATTCCACTCATATCAATTCCTTTCTTGTATATCTATTGTATATTAAGCTACATGAATTGATTTTAAACATTTTTAAACATAGACTACATATAATCTATGTAGCCTATGTATTGCTTTATTTTGTGTCTTCAAATAAATTAACACTTTGAGAACTCACGGGATGTCTCAATACTGTTTTAAGCTTAGATTGAATAGTTTTTCTTGGGTCAGACAAATATATTTCATGATGTTTGCGAATTTTCCCTATGTCATCCTTTAGGTTATTTTCTTTCATGTAATCTTGCATCATTAATACAGTCTTAGGCTCATCGGCAAAGGCACCCAGGTGCATTGCTTGAACGCATAAACCTTCATTGAATTTAATAAGACATGCTTTAGAGGTATCAAGTTGTGGCTTTTTCTTTTTTAAGCTTTCCAGTGCCCACATGAATACTTCTTCCGTCACAAATTCAGGTTGTCTTATCATAGAGGTCCATAACCAAGTATCTCTTTTATTAATATCAAACTCATTTCCTTCACACCACCAAAGTCCTTCCAGTGGTGGAACTACATACTCAAGAAATCCTTCTATGTCTTTTCCGCTTTTGTAACTCATTTTAATAGTGTAGGATAGTCCATATAATAATTCAACAGAATTATGGTACTCCTGGCCGTTTGGATCGCCTTTTCCATCTACCTTAATAAAGTTCATCTCTGGAACATCTATAATACTCGGTTTAGTTTTAGGAACATATAACTCTTTAAACTCTTTTTTATAATCAAACTTCATTTTATCACCTCATGCTTTTTTCTTTATTTTATACTAGTTAATATGACAACTGTCTGTCACATTAGATAAAATTACTTATAGATTTTTAAAGCTAAGTGAAGTCTTTCCTTCATTTCTTCTCTAATATCTTCTGGTTCTAAAACTTCAACCATGTGGCCAAAAGATAAAATAAAACCATACACCCATTCCCCTTTTGGAAAGGAAATAGTAGCTTCTACAGTTCCATCTTCATTATGCTTAATATCTTCATAGCTCGCATCATCGTAAACTCTATATATTACCTCAGGTTCAAATTTAAGCCTAATAGTAACAATATCTTTGAAATATGGTTTGTTTTGTTCTATAGATATATTCATTGAATTTAAAGCTTCAAAAATCTTATCTTTAACTATCAACTCTCTTATTCTTGACAATCTAAAAATTCTATTATCCTGCTTACCTTCACAAAATCCGTACAAATACCAGGTTGTATCTTTAAATACTAATTTTATGGGCTTTACTTCTCTCTTAGTTTTTTCGCCGTAAGAACTTACATAATCAAATTCTACTACCTTACGTAAAAGTATTGCAGACTTTAGGAGGTCAAATTTATTTTTCTCTTTGCTATCACTACTCCAATGTGAAAAATCAACCTCTATCCAATTATAGTTATTGGAACTTTTAAAGATAGCTCCTAGTTTTGTAATTACAGTATCTACTTCAGAATATTTAGTGGCTTTTAGACTATGAAGCGCTGCTATAATGTCCCCTTGTTCCTTTTCTGAAATAAGCGATTTATTGATAATGAACTCTGGCAAAAGGCTAATACCGCCCCCACTGCCTTTATTTGTGTAAACAGGAATATTGGATAAGCTCAATGTGTCAATATCTCTATAAATTGTTCTTGTGGAAACACCAAAATGCTCTGCAAGTTCTTTAGCTGTAATGGTTTCTTTATTTAACAACATCATTATTATTTCAAATAACCTATTAATTTGCATATTCATCCCCATTATTTTTTCACCTTAAAGATACGTAAATTAATCCTTAAATTTAAATCTTCATTATCTTTATATTGCTCTTTTATAAGTTGTTTATTAATTTTAATATTCTCCATTATTGCCCTCCAAATATAATATTTTTATATTATATCTTTTTCACTATATAAAATAATCTTCTTCAAATTTTCAATATTAACGATATTTTAACATACTCCTTTAATTATGCAATAACACTTTAACATTAAACTACATATTTCATATATATTTACTTTTAATTGTATTTACTTTTACTTACTTTTCATAGATAATAAATCTATGTTTTACAAATTAAGGAGGTAACTAAATGTATTCCATTAAGAAACTGGATAATATCCAAATAACTGACTTTGCTAAAATACGAGCTAATGCCTACCCTGCAATTCCTCTTCCACTTGAAAAACATGCTGAAATAATGAATACTCAAAATGAATATGACTTTATTAATTTCTATGGTTTATATAATGAAGAAAATCTTATAGGTGGAATGAGATTACATGATTTTAAAATGAATTTACTTAATGAAAAGATCTTTGCTGGTGGAGTTGGTGGCGTCGCTGTAGATTTACTTCACAAAAAAGAGAAGGTTGCTTTAGAGCTTATTAAGTTCTTTATTTATCATTATAAGGAAAGAGGAGCCTCCATGGCTTTATTATATCCTTTTAGACCTGACTTCTATAAAAAAATGGGGTTCGGTTTTGGTACAAGCATTAGTCAGTTTAAGATTAAGCCTTGTGATCTTCCAAAATCAAATTCTAAGAAAAACATTAAGTTCTTAAGTAAAGCTGATGCTGAAGAAATGTGCAAATTTTACAATAGCGTTGTAAATAAAACTAATGGTCTTATTGAAAAATGCCCAAAAGAATTTCAGATTCTTTTTAACATGGAAACCACTAAAATTCTAGGATACAAAGTAGATAATGCAATTTTAGGCTATTTAATTTTTCACTTTCGCAAGGGAGAAGATAGCTCCTTTCTTATAAATGATATTTTTGTATCCCAAATACTATTTGAGAATTCTGAGGTTTTTCTGGAGCTTATGACCTTCCTAAATACACAAAGTGATCAAATAAGATATATAATAATAAACACTCAAGATGAAAACTTTAGATTTGCTTTAAATGATCCAAGAAATAACTCTGATAGGCTATTGGTATCTGTATATCACGAATGCAGTACTCAGGGAACTGGTATAATGTATAGAGTTATTAATATTCCACAGCTTTTTCAAGATTTAAAAAATCATAATTTTAATGATATTAACTGTAAATTAAAGCTATCTATAATAGATACCTTTATTCCTGAGAACCAAGGTAGTTATGTAGTTCACTTTAATAATGGTAATTCTTCATTAGTAGAAAAGGATGATTATGATGTAGAATTGACTATGGACATTGCTGATTTTTCTTCCTTGATTACTTGTGCTGTGGATTTAAAATCTTTGCATAAATATGGTCGAGTGCAGTTATCTGATGAAGGCTATTTAAATACTTTAAATGTACTTTTCTCCTCTGATGAGAAACCACTATGTTTGACTGATTTTTAGGCACATAAAAAAGGTGCGCGCTCATATAGATTCTCCTGCCTTTTAATATCTTATATACTTATTTTTTGAATATTGCCTGATACTGTTTTTCTCGAAGCATTCATTATTATAGAAAGGTTTCAGAATAAATTATAAAAAGGGGATTTAAAATTATGGATATTTCATTTAAAACTAACGAAGGAAAATTTAACTATAGGGTAGCAGGTATTATAATTCATAATAATAAATTATTGGTTATGAAAGATGAAAATGCACTGTATTACTATATTCCAGGTGGTCGGGTTGGCATGAATGAATTAAGTGAAACTGCAATTGTTAGAGAAATAAGAGAAGAGTTAAATGCTGAAGTGAAGGTTAATCGCATGTTGTGGGTTAATGAAAATTTCTTTCATGAAGAACAGCTTCGTGAAGACTTTCATGAAATATGTTTTTGGTATTTATTAGATATGGCTGATGACTGCTTAATAAATATAGAAAGTGAATTTGTACATAAAGATAATGAGGAACAGGATCATACTTTTTATTGGAAGGATATAGATGAAATTAAAGATTTGAATATATATCCACTATTTATAAAAAAGAATATTTTACAATTACCTCAAGTAATAGAGCATCTGGTAGAAAAGAAAATTTAGATTCTAATTTAGCGGGAGTGTTATAGTAATGAGAATATTCAACAATTGGAATTTTAAAAAGCATTTTAGTGTTTCTTTAGTTTTATCTTTTTGTATGGTAAGTATAGGATACTTCTTAATGGATAAGCTTTTGATAGATAAAGTATTCACTAAAGAAATATCTGTAGATCAAACTTCATATTCTCCTACGGTACAATCAACCACTATATTTGCTGTACTGGGTTCACCTTTAGAAGTAATAATATCAAATGTTATACTTATATTAATCATGTTATTGTTACTGTACAAGCCTGTTAGATGGGGTATAAATAAATTAACTGAATAATGTAGATTTATACAGTGCTATGAATGAGTACTTATATTATTAAATTACAGTTTGAATGGGGGAGAAAATCATTAAAGCTAAAGTAAAAAAAATTTCATTACCAAAGAATAAAAGAATTATTGCAATAAGTGATATTCATGGTAACCTAAATCTTTTTAAAAGGATTTTGGAAAAAATTTCGTACACGCACCAAGATATTTTGGTCCTAGTAGGTGACTTGATTGAAAAAGGGAATATGAGTTTGAAAACCTTAAGATATGTAATTGAAATATCAAAGAAAAATGAGGTTTATATAGTAAGCGGAAACTGTGATACCCTTTGGGAAGATATCAAATATGAAATAGATGACAATAATCTTTTAAGATATATGATAGTTCGAAAAAATAGTATTTTAAATGAAATGTGCTGTGAGTTATCAATTGAAGTTAATGAAAATTCAGATATTAAGTATATTAAGAAAAAGATAATGGAAAACTTCAGTAATGAAATTAATTGGCTAGAGGCGCTACCCCATATTATTGAAACAGAAAACTTTATCTTTGCTCATGCAGGTATTACCTCTGAGAATTTAGAAGAAGAAGATGCAAGAATAGTCATGAAAAACGATGCATTTTTAGAACAGGGATTAGTTTTTTCTAAATATGTAGTAGTTGGTCATTGGCCAACAGCTAATTATGGGAGAGATAAGGGTTGCTGTAATCCAATTATAGAAACAAATAAAAAAATTATCAGTATTGATGGAGGCAATATTATTAAAACGGAAGGACAATTAAACGCACTTATAATTAATGATAATTATACTCCAAATATAACTTATGCTGCAATTGATGATTTACCGAAAGGTTTAATTATAGAAAATCAAAATGCTAATTCAAATACAATTCAAATTTCATGGATGGACAATGCTGTGGAAGTGTTAGAAGAGGACATAGAATTTAGTTTGTGCAGGCATATATCTTCAAATCATAAGTTATGGATTAAAAATACTAACCTTTTTAAAACTAAAGATGAAATGCATTGTTATGATTGTACAGATTATTTTCTTCCTCTTTTAAAAGGGGATATAGTTTCAATAATAGAAAAGTCAAATAATCAAACCTTGATTAAGAAAGACGGGACAATCGGCTGGGTTCTAAATGAGAAGTTATGTGAGAAATAGAAGAAAGATAATTAAGGGAACATCTATAGATTTGATTTACACAAATCTATGGATGTTCCCCCTAATTTATTTAAGTGGTTTTATAGTATTTCATTCACTCTCAGTTTTTAACTAATTCTTTGCCCCTTAGCTACTCTTCACCTTCTCCATTACAATAAACTTGAAATCCTCATCTTCAATATACTCACCACATTTTTTAAATTCTAGCTTCTCAAATAATCTTAAAGCTGGTTTATTACCTTCACCAGTTTCAATATATATCCTGTCTATGTCCATATCATTGAATATATACTCATTTGCTGTCTTTATTGCAGTATAAGCAATCCCTTTCTTCCAATATCTTTTATCTCCTACAGTAACACCCATTTCTCCCTGCTTTTTAAGCTTATCTATGCTAAAAAAATTAACAAAACCTATAGCATTGTCTTCATTATCTGTAATAATAAAATACTTATATTTTATATCCTGAGGATTTTGGCTCATTA